>USSP01000099.1 GCA_900557385.1 uncultured Lachnospiraceae bacterium | reverse complement strand
ACAATAGTTCCAACAGATGGGAAGTATTCCATTCCTTTGCCGCGAACTCGTAGGAAACCCCATCAAAATCCAGTCCGTAGGAGCTTAAATGGATGCCGGTAACCACAATTTCCCGGTAACCCTTGTCCGCCAGATTCTGCACCTCCCGGCACACATCCTCCACGCTGCGGCTGCGTACTCTTCCTCTGGCAAAGGGAATGATGCAATACGTGCAAAACTGGTTACAGCCATCCTGGACTTTAATATAAGCCCGGGTATGTTCTGCTGTGCGGGTAAGCTGCATATCTTCATAGACATCGGTACGGTTGATATCCAGGATATTCATATCTGCCCGGTGCTCCTTTTGCGGCCGGTCTTTTTCCCGGTCCGGGGTCTCATGGCTGCGCAGATAGTCCTCCAGAATTTCCGGAAGCTGTGTCTTGCGGTTATTGCCCACCGCGATGTCCACTGCCAGATCTTTTTCCACAGTTTCGCTATCCGTCTGCACATAACAGCCCACTGCCACAACGATGGAATCCGGGTTTAATTTTTTCACCCGGTGAAGCATCTGACGGCTTTTCCGATCAGCTATATTGGTCACCGTACAGGTATTAATAATATAAATGTCTGCTTTCGTATCAAATGGTACAACCTGATAGCCTTTTTCTTGTAACATTTGTTGCATAACTTCTATTTCATAAGCATTAACTTTGCACCCTAAATTATGGAATGCTACACTTTTCATACAATTCACCATTTTTTTTGTGTTGTTTTATCATTGACTTTTATTTCCCGAACCCTTACTATAGATGCAGAAGGTATCAAAAAGGAGGTAATTTCAATGAAAACTGTACAGATCTCTTTAAATTCTATCGACAAGGTAAAATCTTTCGTAAATGATATCACCAAATTCGATTACGATTTCGATTTAGTTTCCGGTAGATATGTCATTGACGCTAAGTCTATCATGGGAATCTTCAGCTTAGACCTGTCCAAGCCCATCGACTTAAACGTACATGCTGAGGGAAACGTTGACGAAGTTCTGGCTGTATTAAAGCCTTACATGATCTAAGATTCGTCATCGTGTACATGACCGCCGAGGCGGTCCTCTTCAAAAAGAAAATTTTGCCCCGCCGGGGGTTTCCCCCCCCGGTTGTTTTTGTTTATTCCGACTTCACGATAATCAGTTCATCATGATCCAGAGCGATCTGCATGAGTTCATCCAGCTTTTCTTTGGCAGCTGCCTCATGACGGCGGATCACTTCCAGATTCGGCTTGGTCACCGGATGCTTTGCCACGAAGATGGTACAGCAATCTTCGAATGGCAGAATGGAAGTCTCGTAGGTATCAATCTTCTTGGAGATTGCCACAATGTCCTCTTTATCAAATGCAATCAACGGACGGTATACCGGAAGGTCACACACATCGTTGGTGCAATTTAAACTCTGCATCGTCTGGGAAGCCACCTGACCGATGCTCTCACCGGTTACCAGACCTAAGCAGTCCGTCTCCTTCGCAATATGCTCCGCAATCCGCATCATGTACCGACGCATGATGATGGTCAGCTCCTCGTGGGGGCAGTTCTCGTAAATATGCATCTGCACATCGGTAAAGTTAATCACATGAAGATAAATCGGGCCTGTGTATTTGGCAACCTTCTTCGCCAGATCCACTACCTTCTGCTTCGCACGCTCACTGGTGTAGGGCGGTGCATGGAAATAAACCGCATCCACCTTGACACCACGTTTGGCAATCATGTAGGCCGCTACCGGGGAATCAATTCCGCCGGAGAGCAGTACCATTGCCTTGCCGGCCGTGCCCACAGGCATACCGCCGGGGCCGGGAATAATCTCGGAATACAGGTAAATCTTCTCCCGAATTTCCACGGTGAGGGTTACCTGAGGTTTGTGTACATCCACTTTCAGTTCCGGGAAATGGTCGAGAAGTACCTCACCCAAGTCCTCGTTCAATTCCATGGAATTCTTAGGGTAATTTTTGCGGGAGCGGCGGGCTGCCACCTTGAAGGTGATATGTTTGTCGGGATAAACGGTATCCATATAGTGGACCACTTCCTCAGCAAGTTTTTCAAAGCCTTCATCCTCTAAACGCACCACCGGGCAGATGCCGGTAATGCCAAAAACTGCCTGTAAATTCTCAATCACTTCGTCGTAGTCAAAATCCGACAGGGCATCCACAAAAACACGTCCCGGTGTGCGGGAAAGCTTAAATTCCCCATCACAACGCTTCAAAGCATATTTGATCTGCTGACACAATGCTTCCTCAAAGAGATACCGGTTTTTACCCTTAACACCGATTTCTCCGTACTTTATCAAAAAAGATGTGAACATACGATTTTATCCTCTCTGTTAATAGTGTTTCGCTTTTCTTTGCTCAGGTACTATACTATACAACGCATCCAGGCAGGTGTCAATTTCCTGCCGGGTGGTAAATACGGAAAAGCTGAAGCGCAGGGTTTCCACCGCCTGTTCTTTGTCCAGTCCGATTGCCAGAAGTGTGGCAGAGGGCTGAGGCTTATGGGTGGAGCAGGCACTTCCTGCTGACACACAGATATGGTAGTTGGCACTCAGTTCATTCAGCAGCACCTGTGCCCGCACACCGGGAATGGTGACACTGACAATATGAGGGGCTCCCTCTCTGCCCGGCGCTCCATTGACAAAAGCACCTTCGATTTTCTGTACCCGTTCTATAAAATACTGACGCAGATCGTAAAGATAATCCGTTTCTTCCTCCAGATTCTCATAAAGCATCTGTGCAGCCTTCGCCATGCCTGCATAGCCGGGCACATTTTCCGTGCCGGAACGCAGCCCTTCCTGTTGACCGCCGCCATACATGATGGGGTTGATTTTTACCTTTTCCCCTACGTATAAGAAGCCTACCCCTTTCGGGCCGTGGATCTTATGGGCGCTGACAGACATCAGATCAATTTTCATTTTCTTCGGATAAATTTTGGCTTTTCCAAAGCCCTGTACCGCATCCACATGAAACAGGGTGTTGGGATTGCACCGTTTGATCAGTGCGCCTGCCTGGGCAATGGGCTGCAGCGTACCGATTTCGTTATTGGTGTGCATGATGGACACCAGAATGGTGTCCGGTCGAATCGCCTGTTCCAGCTGATCCAGACAGATACATCCCTTCTCATCCACATCCAGGTAGGTAATTTCAAAATCCTGGCTCTCCATGTATTTCATGGTCTGCAGGATGGCCGGATGTTCCACCCGGGTGGTAATCATATGACGCCCTGCACGGTGATTGGCCATAGCCACGCCCATGATGGCAATATTGTCTGATTCCGTTCCACCGGAGGTAAACAGAATTTCTTTCTCACTCACCTTGAGAATTTTAGCCAAAGTCTCTTTGGCGTAACGCACATAGCTTTCCGCCTCTACGCCTTTATGATGCATGCTGGAAGGATTTCCGTAATCCTCGCACATGATCTTTGTCATCAGTTCTGCCACTTCCGGGAAGCATCTCGTAGTGGCGGAATTGTCCAGATAGATTTCCATGTCCGTTCTCCTTTTTCTATTACTGTTCACTCCTGCTTCGTTCCAGTAACATTTCTCAATCTATGGATAGTATATGCAGAAATTCGCTTCCGGTGTCAGTTCTCCAACTGATACATTAACCAGGAAAGCACCGTCAGTCCCGCTGTCTCTGTACGCAGAATCCGTTTGCCTAAGGTGATAGGGCGGATATCGTTTGCCAAAGCTCTTTGGATTTCCTCCTGTTCGAAGCCACCCTCCGGTCCGATCAACACCGCAATGTCCATCCCCGGTCTTGCGCTCTCTATCAACTCCCTGGTTATCGCCATGCCATCTTCAGCCATCTCGTAGGGAATCAGGCGCAAATCCATGGTGGAAGCACGTTTCACCGCCTCGGAAAAGGTAACCGGCATGGTAACCTGGGGGATAATCCCTCGTTTACTCTGCTTCGCCGCTGCTTCTGCAATGCCCTGCCAACGTTCCACTTTCGACCGGGCTTTCTTTTCGTCCAGTTTCACCACAGCACGTTTCGTGGCCACGGGAATGATTTCAAACACACCCAGCTCCACACATTTCTGGACAATCAGTTCCATCTTGTCTGCCTTGGGAAGTCCCTGGAACAGATAAATGCGGGCAGGAAGCTCCACACCGTCCTCCTTGATAAAACGGAGGGTACAGCGCACTTCCCCATCCAGAAATTCCTCAATACCGCAACGGTATTCCTTTCCGTCCACACCATTGCTCACCGCAATCTCTTCACCGGGTTTCATCCGCAGTACATGCTGTATATGGTTTACATCACTTCCCGTGATCCGGATGTCTGTACCATGAATCTGGGAAGGGTCTACAAAAAATCGATACATAAAAACACCTATACCTTATGGGTAAATATCTGTCAGAAAAAACTACCTCGTCGTATGGCAGCGCCGGCTTCTAAAATATGACACAATTGTCATAATCAAGATACCCAGTAATGCTCCTGCCCCGTCAATACACACATCGGTAAACTGCCCGCTTCGTCCCTCTACAAATAACTGATGGAATTCATCGGTGGCTGCGTAGAGTACACAAAGTGCCTCTGCCAACAGCACACGAATTCGGAGGGAAGTTCCCCAACCGGATTCTCCGGCTTTTTCTGTAGGCACGGTCACCTGTTTGGGAATGCGATAGGTATTCAAATGTGCCAGCATCAGCATGCCAAGCAATGCATATTCGGAAGCATGGGCGCATTTCCGCAGAGGCTTTTCCAGCCAGATCGAGATTTCCATGATCTTCTGCTTCGTCCAGCCCAGATGCAGTACCCGGTTCTGGAGGAAAGCCAGCTTTTCCGAAAGGCTGCTGCTGAGTCCACCGGATTTGGTGGCATCCTGGGCTGAAAACCAGAAAATCACCGCCATCCAGAGAAGCAGTAGAAGCAGAGTCACAATCCGCGCTCTGGATTTTCCTTTATCGGTTTTCATAAGGGTTTCCGGGCTGTGACATTAACCCACTCTCCCTGGTAGGTCACTTCCACCAGTTCCAGTCCTGCTTTCTTTACTGCCTCTACCACAACCGGCTCTTTGTCATTGATAATGCCGGAAGTGATATAAACACCACCTGGTTTTAACTGGTTCACAATCACCGGGGTCAAAGGCACCAGTACATCTGCCAGAATATTGGCAACTACGATGTCGTAGCAGCCAAAGCCCACTTTCTTCTGTACTTCTTCATCGGTGATGATATTACCAATCATCATCTGGAAGGCGGCAGGATCAATGCCGTTTGCCTCCATGTTTTCTCTTACCGCGTCCACTGCACAGGGATCAAGGTCGGTTCCCACACAGTGTTTCGCTCCGTACATAATTGCCAGAATGGCAAGAATACCGCTTCCGGTTCCCACATCCAGAAGTTCCGTCTCCGAGGTCACATATTTTTTGATCTGGCGGATGCAAAGCTGGGTGGTTTCATGCATACCTGTTCCAAACGCAGTGCCGGGGTCGATGTGAAGGATCTTTTTGCCTGCATCCTCCGGTTTCACTTCCTCCCAGGAAGGAATCACCAGCAAATCGTCGATATAAAACTGGTGGAAAAACTGTTTCCAGTTATTAATCCAGTCGATGTCCTCAGTTTCATCTACAACCACACTGCCTTCGCCGATGTCCATAAACTGACGTAAGTCCTCAAGTTCGGCGTTGACCCGGTCTAAAATTTCCTGGGCAGAAACCAGTTCATCCCCCAGCTTCAGAGTACCGTCCTCGGTTTCCTCCACAAAGAAGCTTAAGTAGGCAATGCCGTCATCTGCCGGTCCGTCCGGCAGAATATCCACAAACATCTGCTCCTTTTCCCAGGCAGTGAGGGGAATCTTGTCCTCGATCTGGGCTCCTTCCAAACCGATATCATAGAGAGTGCTGATAATGATATCCTCTGCATCCGTTATTGTCTTTACGCGAAACTTCGTCCATTTCATGGCAGATTTCCTTTCCGTATCTCTATATCATAAGCTTTTTACAGCAATTTAGTCGGTACTACTATAACACAAAATAATGGTGGTGTCGAATTTTAAACGCAACAAGGCGCCGACTTTTTAAAAGAAGTCGACGCCTATTGATTAGAAAAATTTATGCTTTTTGCCTTTTCCGCCACCGGAGGTGTTATCCGTATTATCGGAAGTTGCACGCTTTGCTGCGTTTAAGCTGTCTCCGGTAAGTTCATCAAACTTACGGAGCAGATCCTTCGCCTCGCTGGAAAGTTTATCCGGGGTCTGGACAACCAGTGTTACATAGTGGTCGCCACGGATATCTTTATTCCGCAGGGAAGGAACGCCTTTGCCTTTCAGACGGACACGAGTGTCGGTCTGGGTTCCGGCTTTCACATCATAAATGACTTTGCCATCTACGGTATCAATCACCACTTCACCGCCCAGTGCAGCTACTGCAAAGGATACGGGTACAGTGGAATAAATATCGGTATTCTGTCTCTGGAAAATGGGGTGGCGTCCAACGATGACTTCCACCAGAACATCTCCTCTGGGACCACCGTTTACACCGGGCTCACCTTTTCCTGCCAGACGCTTGCACTGTCCGTTATCGATACCTGCGGGAATATCCACTGCATATTTCTTCCGCATGGGGATATAACCGGTACCTCGGCAATCCGGGCATTTCTCTTTAATAATCTTACCGGTGCCATGACAGTCCGGACAGGTCTGTACATTTCGCACGGTTCCAAAGAAGGACTGCTGGGTAAATACCACCTGTCCCTTACCTCCGCATTTCGGGCAGGTTTCCGGACTGGTTCCGGGTTTCGCACCGGTACCGTGACAGGTATTACAGTCTTCCTTCACATTTAATTCAATTTCCTTTGTGGTACCGAAGATTGCTTCTTCAAAAGTAATATGCACACTGGTACGCACATTGGCACCCTTCATAGGGCCGTTGCTCTGGCTGCTGCCTCTGCGTCCGCCTCCAAAAATATCTCCGAAAATATCTCCGAAGATGTCTCCAAAGTCGGCGCCGTTGAAGTCGAAG
>USSP01000098.1 GCA_900557385.1 uncultured Lachnospiraceae bacterium | reverse complement strand
GATGCCGATTTCATTAATAAAGAGTCGCTTGCGACTCTTTCGCGCCCAAGCGGTATGCGCAGCATATCTTTCTTCTCCGCGAGATGCGCATCCTTGCGGAGCATTTTTGTTTGATAGGAATTTCCTATCAAACAAAAATGACCCACTGTGAGAACAATGGGCCGTAAAATCTTTATATTTATTCGCCAAGACCGCTTTCAATTTCATGAACCAGAGACTTCAGCGCCTCTCGTTCATCCTCGCCTTCACAAATAATGGTAATTTCATCGCCACACTTCACGCATGCTCCCAGAACGCTTAGCACGCTCTTTGCATTCGCTGTATTCTCACGAAAAGTAAATGTGATTAGTGATTTGAACTTCATTGCTTCTTTGCATAGGATTCCTGCGGGTCTTAGGTGTAGGCCGGTTGGGTTCTTTATAACAACATTCTGGCTTACCATGTAGCGTTTCCTCCTTAAAATAGTCCTGCATATTTATTATAACACTGACCTGTATGATGCACAAGTTAAAGCTAGAACATGACATCCTGAATCAATGCTGCCAGTTTTCTGGCTTCACTGTCAATTAATTTCTGATCTTTTCCCTCAATCATGACACGAACCATAGGCTCTGTACCGGAGGGACGAATCAATACTCTTCCCTCTCCGTCAAAGCGTTCATTTAATTTCTTGATTGCCTCTGCAATCTCCGGGTATTCCATAAAGCTTTCTTTCTTGTGATTCGCCACAGATGCATTCACAAGAGCCTGCGGAAGAACTTCCATTACCTTGCTCAGTTCAGACAAGGATTTCCCGGTTTCTACCAGCACCTGTAACAGATGTAATGCACTAAGCAAACCGTCACCGGTGGTATTCTCATCCAGGAATATGATATGACCGGACTGTTCGCCACCCAGACTGGCACCAATTTCTCTCATGCGTTCCAACACATAACGGTCGCCAACTTTCGTCTGCTCAATCGTGATTCCGTTCTTTTCTCCCATAAGGAAGAATCCCAGGTTACTCATAATCGTAGCCACAATTGTATTTTTCTTTAACTTGCCCTGGGACTTCATGTGATTGCCCACAATCGCCATGATCTGATCGCCATCTACAATCTTACCGTTCTCATCCACAGCAATCAGGCGGTCTGCATCTCCATCAAAGGCAAGCCCCAGATCCGCTTTCTCATAAACCACTCTCGCCTGCAGTTCTTCCATGTGGGTAGAACCGCAGTTTGCATTGATATTGGTTCCATCGGGATTGTTGTGGATCGCCACAACCTCGCCTCCCAATTCCCGGAAGGTCTCCACAGAAGTATAAAAGGAGGCTCCCTCTGCGCAGTCTACTACCATCTTTAATCCGGTAAGATCTACATTTACTGCACGCATTGCATGGTTGATGTACTCTTCTCTGGCATCTGTACGGTATTTGATCTTACCTACACCGGAACCAATGGGGAATTTAATTCCCGGCATACCGTTTTTAATCATTGCTTCAATCTCATCTTCCATTTCATCGGGAAGTTTGAAGCCGTTTCCATCAAAGAATTTAATCCCGTTAAACTCCACCGGGTTATGTGATGCAGAAATCACAACACCTGCATCCACTTTGTATTTCTTGGTCAGATAGGCAACTGCCGGCGTGGGGATTACGCCCACATACACGCAATTGGCCCCTACAGAGCAGGCACCGGCCATAAGCGCATTGGCAAGCATGTCTCCGGAAATACGCGTATCACATCCTACCATAATGGTAGGTTTATGCTCATGCTCCTTTGTAAGGACACAGGCTCCTGCCTGCCCCAGCTGCATTGCAAGCAGAGGGGTCAATTCCTCGTTTGCCACACCACGTACTCCATCTGTTCCAAATAATCTAGCCATTATAAAATAATCCTTTCTGTCTTACTGCTCTTCTTCGTCCGCAGTAATGATCAACTGTGCATTCACGGGATGCACCAGTTCTGTTCCGTTCAGGTTGTTAAAGAGGAGTTCCACCTGATAAATACCGGGCTGCAGTTCCTCCGGACCCGCCAATTCCTGATCTGCCATGAAGCTGTTCATATCAATATAGCCCACAACATCAGATTCACGTATTTTATCTACATTTTCCGGCAAGCCGGTTACCTGAACTTCATAACCCTCGCTATCACTATGCCCAATCTGCAATTCCGCAGTAAATCCATCCGGCACATTGACAACAACAGCAGCGGTCTTCGGTATGGTCAGCGTACGCTGCTCCGCTTTTTCGATGGGAATCGTAACCATTACCGTTCCATTAAATCCAGGATCTGCCCAGGTAATTCCGCTGGGTAAATAACCTGTGAGATCCACATACACCGACATGTCTTCCGACTGACCGGTAACATTCAGTTCCGTCTCCGGCACCGTGATAGAATCAATTTTGGCCAGATTTGTGGATGTACCTGCAATCCGTACCGTCTCCGGATCCGTTACGATCTCACCGCTTGCCAGATAACCGGAAGCAGGAGTTCCCATGACTGTCATGTTGACAGGTACTTCTTTGGTATTCAGAATTTCCACTGTTACCCGCACCTGGTCACAGTTTTTGGTCAGTGCAGGATGTGTTACTTCATTTCCGTCTGCATCATACAGTACTACACTGGCATAGGTTGCTACCGTACTGTTTGCACCTGACACATCCACATTTACCGAAGCCTTGGAAATGGAAGATACCACGGATTCCGGTCCCTCGATGCGCACCAGGTTCTGATCCGTCGTGATATTTCCCACCATGCAGCCTTCAGCCACCGTACCGGAGGTCGTTGCCTTCAGGACAAGCTGCAAGGTTTTCTTAGTCTCAATATTCAGTTTAACCTTATCGATATTTCCTTTGATGGAGGAAATTTTGGAATTGTATCGGCTAAGGCTCAGTTCAATATTTACGGTTCCGTCCTCCTGCAGATCCTTTGCAAAGTCTGCGGTAGCTACAATATCACTGGAATCAATAAGTTCCAAAATAGAGCGCTGTGCCGTGATGGTAACCGAATTGATCACATCTGTTCCATCCAATACCTCATAGACCTCTCCGGCATTCGTGAGGGTGGAGGTATTGAGAAAATTCACCGGAATGTTGGTATATCGGTGGGAAGTCACCGGATCATTCATATTCACCACAATCAGCCAGAGGGAAATTGCAAACAGAACAGAAATGATTTTTAGTCCCATGTTTCGGGTCCATTTATTTTTCTTCATTTCTTCGCCCTTCCTTTCCAGGGGAAACGCTTCTTTTCCTCTTCTTTATCCGGTTCCAGTGTGAGATTGGTAAGACATTCACGAAGACGGTCTGCATCCAGATTCGTCTCCAGTTCTCCCTCATGTGCCACACTGATTTTTCCGGTCTCCTCTGACACAATTACGGTAACGGAATCTGTCACCTCGGAAATGCCGATTCCTGCCCGATGCCGTGTACCCAGTTCCTTACTGAGTGCCATATTATCCGACAAGGGAAGATAACAGGTTGCCGATGTCACCCGGTTCTCATGTATGATGACTGCACCATCATGGAGTGGTGTGTTTTTCTCAAAGATATTAATCAATAGCTGACTGGAAACGAGACCGTCTACTTCAATGCCGGTACGTTCATAATCTGCCAGAGACTGCATTTTTTCCACAACAATCAGCGCACCGGTACGCACTTTGGCCATTTCCACACAGGCTTTTACAATTTCATTAATGGTACGTGAAGACAGTTTATTGATGTCCTTTTTGTCCACCAGCATAGAGGAAAAGAAGTTTTTCCGTCCCAATTCCTCCAGTGCCTTACGAAGTTCGGGCTGAAGCATCACAACAAGGGCGATCATTGCAATAGAAAAGACGTTCTGAGCAATCCATAGAATCGTCGTCATATTAAGCAGAACGGCGATAAACAGAAATACAAGAATGACAATGAGACCCTTCAAAAGGGCCCAGGCTCTGGTCTGTTTGATCCAGAGTAAAATATGATACACTAAGAAAGAGATAATGATAATCTCCAGAATATCTGTCACCTGTATATAAGGAATATGCAAGTTCGCCAGATATTTTTCAGCAAAATTATTTAATTGCTGCATACCCAAATCAATCCTGTCATCTTTTATTTTTTATGTACAGAGCTACTACTCTGTGTACGCTGCGGCGTATTGATTCTCTTTACGTTTTTAGAAGGTTTGGCGATGGTAATCTTCGGCACTGCCTTCACATAATAGTAATATTCATCATCCTCAAACTGCACGCGTTCCGTGCGGCTGTAATCCACATTGAAGCACAGGAACATCACCACTTCACCTACTGCTGCCGCCAGAACAGCACCGACAATCATTCCCAAAATAGAAATATTGGTATCATAGATTAAATCACCGATCAGAAGAATCATCAGGTCTGACAACACACCGGCAAGTATGGCAATCTGCCAGGAATAGTCAACGGATAATCTCCGGATGGAATAAACGACCACAATGGTAATGGTGAAAGCAGCCAGCATCAGAACCATGGTCTTGTTTCCCACGATTCCATCCAGTACATACCGCAGTCTGGTAGCTGCGTCATCGGCTCCCATTCCCCGGATAGCAGCTGCATTTCCCGACATATAATGCACCAGATAATAGGTAACACTGCCACATCCCACCGATACTACGGAATAAGGAGTTCCTGCCAGTCCGCATGCGATGGGAATCACATAAGGAATCTTCAGGGCGAAGCAGATCGGTGTCAGTACAACCGCCAACACATCCGTGGGTGAAAAGCGGAAATACAATAAAAACATAATCAGAAACAGTACCAACGCCACAATCGCACACTCAATCCCCATCTCATACAAATGCAAAAGGATGAAAAGTGCACTGAACAAAACGATAAATGTTCTGGGAAGGAAAGAGCACATCAGTGCCACCACCAGCACAATGGCAACATGATCAATCGCTCCCATGAAGCCCAGTCTGCTGTTGATCATCTGCAGACTGACAAATGCCAACAGGAATTTTGCCACCGGCTGGATGTAGATTTCATATTTGGAATAAAAATGCTTGAGGTACTCTTTCATTACAAGTAAATTTGTCATCGTCTCTCCGTCTAATCCTTTCGGAAGCCTAGATTTGTTTCTCGTACATGGCACGAAGTTTTTTCAGATTGTTATAATAAATCCGCAGATTCTTCCTGGCATGTTTGTAGCGCAGGGAATGAACCACATAGGTAACCAGCACATAAACGCATACAAAAATCACATAGCGTATCAGAACCTGTTTGCCAAAGGCAAGAACATCCATCTTGTAGATATCCTGCATAAACACTTCCAGATCGTAGAAAATATACAGGCCAAACAAAAGCAGATATGCAATCGTGCCGCATACTACAGATTTCAGCATCTGCAGTCCCATATAGTCACTGCGAAAATAGTTCCCCACAGCAATGTTTTTCTTTTTTTCATGCTGCTCATAAGCAGCGAGTTTAGTCATTAAAATGACCTTATCCTCGTTGATCATGGTTGACTCCTTTAATTAGCTGTCCAGATAACGCATTCTCGGATTGTCTCTGCTTCCTGTGTTGAGCTGCTGTCCACCCACAGGCTTCTTATATACACTGTTCATGGTATTGATCATATTTGCCTTACATTGCTCGCAGAAACGCCCGGTACGAATCGGCTTACCGCATTTTTCACAGGCAATATCCACAACACTGCCTTCTGCAAATTCCAGTCGTTCTTCACGAACCCACTGGCGGATCTGGGAGGGTTCAACCTCACACGCCTCAGATACCTCCGGAATACCAACGCCCGGATGCTCCTGAATAAATTTCTTAACCTCGTGAAATTTCTGCTCCATCTCCTCACGGCAGATGGGGCATAACGGGGCTCCCATTACATAGTTGAAAAGTTTTCCACATTTTCTGCAATTTCGTACATTCATAGTCTTATCCTCTTCCAATTGCCAATGAAATCACATACACCTTTTCCACTCCGGCAGCTTTAAGCAGCGATGCCATGGCATCCACTGTACTGCCCGTTGTGTAAATATCATCAATTAATATAATCGTATCTAATTTTACATCATCTTGGCATATATTAAAAGCCTTTTTCAAATTATTTTGTCTTTGTCGCAGGTTCAACAGCTTTTGCGGAACTGTATTCCGGCATCGTCTGATCAGATTTTTTCTCATGGGAATCCCTGTAATTTGGGACAATTTCTTCGCCAGATCCTCTGCCTGATTGTATCCGCGGACTGCACGTCTTTTCCAATGGATGGGAACCGGAATCAGGGCATCCGGCTGCCAATAGCGGATACTTTCCCCTAATTGCCGCCGGATCTCTGCGGCGTAGAACCCGGCATATTCTCTCCGTCCCCCGTATTTAAAGCGGTATATGGAGCCGGCTACCGACGGATAGAGAAAAACAGACCTGCCCCGGTCAAACACATGGCTGCGGGCAGAGCAGTCCCCGCAAAACTCTGTTTCCTGTTTTTCCAGGGGTTTCCCGCATTTCATGCAATAATGTTCTCCCACATAGTGGATCTTAGGCCGACAACCGCTGCAAATCAATCCTTCCTTCCATGGAACTACCTCATCACAGACAGGACATCGCCTTGGGAAAAGAAGATCCTTTCCCCTTTGCTGTGGTTTACATAATAAATTCCCGGATTCTGTCATCCAGACTGGTATAACGGGTACTCTCACTGACATTATCAATCATCTCCTGTAGCACGGCAGAGCTGCCCAGGATGGTGACACAATTTCTGGCTCGTGTAACGCCGGTGTAGAGAAGATTGCGATTAAACAGCATTTTGGGGCCGTTCAGCAAAGGCATCACCACTGCAGGGTATTCACTTCCCTGTGCTTTATGGATGGTGATGGCATAGGCCAGTTCCAGTTCATCCAGCAGTTTGTATGGATATTCCACCATTCTGCCCTCATCAAATTCCACAGTCATCGTCTCCGCGAAATCATTGATCTCCCGGACAATTCCCATGTCTCCGTTGAATACTCCCGTCCCTTTATCCACAGACAGACCGTATTTTGTGCGGATTTCCCACTCTAACTGATAGTTGTTCCGGG
>USSP01000097.1 GCA_900557385.1 uncultured Lachnospiraceae bacterium | reverse complement strand
AAAAGGCAGAACTGGCAGAGCGCAAAAACGGGTATTATCTGGAACTGCTGAAGGATATGGATAACAGTGCGGTATTGACAGGTGTTACCGATGCACTGGAGGTTTTGAAACGGAAGAATCTGCTGCTTGCTGTGGGTTCAGCCAGCAAGAATGCACCTTTGATACTGGAAAAGACGGGGCTGCTTCCCTTTTTGAATCAGGTGAGCTGCGGTCTGGATACCACGAAATCCAAACCTGATCCGGAGGTTTTCCTGGTAGCAGCAAGGAAGCTTCAGTTAGACCCGGCACAGTGTCTGGTGGTGGAGGATGCCGCAGCCGGTATTGAGGCGGCGAAAGCCGGTGGAATGCGATCTCTCGGTGTAGGCCCCTTCTTTGATGCATTAGGGGCAGATTTTGCAGCTCCCAGTCTGGGGGAAGTGACGAATTGGGATGATGTATTAGCATAAAAGGATATGGGTATTGTGATGAAAAAAAGTATATGGGGTAATATTGTTTGCCTGATTCTTCTGGTGGCACTGGTATTTGCCGGATTCATAGGGATCCAGAAGCTTCAGGAAAGAAAACAGGAACAGGAGAAGTGGACGGAAATCGAACAGGCAAAAGTTGTCCTTTATGAAGGACCGAAATCTCTGCGGGATGCCACAGGGGAAGATTTAAAAAATACATCAGAGCAGGGAAGAGACTTTTCTCTTTTACACTGCACCGATACAACGGTTACGGTAAACGGGCAGGAATGCTATGTATATGATACCAATGTCAATCATACCAGACAATGGGTGAGCAATTATCTGCCGCCTCAGTCACGGACTCCCCTGGCTTATTTTGATTTTGAGGGAACGGTAGAAGTGACCGTGACAGCACCGGACAGACTTTGTGAGACCGTTTCCGTCAGCCCGCTTTCGGCAGGAATTGAGCCGGTGGTGGATGCACAGGCACATACCGTAACCTTCCGTATTAACACACCGGGAAACTACACCGTACAGTTTGATGGCAGTCCGGAAAGAGCCGTTCATTTATTTGCCAATGCCATTGAGACGGAAGTGCCGGATGCAGATGACCCCAATGTCATCTATATCGGTCCCGGTGAATGGAATATTGAATCCATTATGTTAAAGAGCGGGCAGACCCTGTATCTGGCAGGAGGCAGTGTGGTACACGGTATCGTAAATTCCAACTTCGAACACGACATCAAGGTATGTGGAAGAGGCATCCTGGATGGATCCCAGTTGGAAGGCTGGCAGGGAAAAGCGGCATATATTCCCTTAAAATTTGATCATTGTCATGATATCACGCTGGAGAATATTATCGTTTTGAACAGTAATGCATGGGCATGCCAGGCATACGATTCCAATAACGGCGTGATTGATGGTGTGCGGATCATTACTTCCCGTCCCAATGGAGATGGAATCAGCTTACAGTCCTGTCAGAATTATGAAGTGAAAAACTGCTTCGTCCGCAGCTGGGATGATTCTCTGGTGGTGAAAAACTACGACCAGAACAGCACGGATATCGCTTTTCATGACACACAGATCTGGACGGATTTTGCACAATCGATGGAAGTAGGGTATGAGACGAATAAGGGAAAACAGCCGGATGCTGTGATCGAACGTGTTTCCTTTGAAAATATTACGGTGTTAAATAATTTCCATAAACCGGTCATTTCTGTGCACAACGGAGACGATGCAGCAATAAACGGCATCACATTCCGTAATGTTACGGTAGAGCATGAGGAAGTAGGAAGCGGTGATGCAGATGAGATGCCGTATCTGATTGATATCAACATCATGCAGAGCGGAAACTGGTCGACCACACTGGAACGCGGAACAATTGCTAACGTGATAATCGATGGCTTTCACGTTTTATCCGGGAAGGAAGCGGCTTCACGGATCCAGGGATATGATGAAGCGCACCGGGTATCCAATGTGACAATTTCGGATTTTGACCTGTTGGGAAAGGCAGTAAAGGATGAAACAACAGGAAAGTTTGAGATTGATGATGCAACTACGAGTCAAATTGTGATCGAATAACAAAGGCTCAGGCAGGAGGTAGTCATGAAGAAAATAAAATGGATCGTACTGGCTGTGGCAGTGGTGGTAGTTGCAGGAATATGGGGAAAGGTTTTCACCTCCCGGAATGCTCCCACAGAGCATGGCTGGGGAGAGGTGACAGTAATAGCAGCACCGGAACAGACCCAGAGTCAGGAACACCCGCTTTTTATCAAAGAAGTTTATGAACCGGTGATACCGGACGGAGAAAATATTGTCCGCGATGCCAAAATCGAGGATAACGGTTATAACGATGTATACAATGCACGTAAAGTGAAGGACGGCAATGTAAACGGACTGTCTTATTGGGAAGGAGTGAGCAATGCATATCCCAATACGCTGACGGCCACCTTTGAGGAAGATCGCACCATTCATGCCATGAAACTGATGCTTTGTCCCAAACCGATATGGAGCGCACGTACCCAGAGTTTTTCTGTGGATATCAGTACGGACGGAGAGAACTTCACAGAATTTATGGAAAAACAGGATTATGAATTCACCCCGGATCGGAATAATGAAGTAGTACTGGAATTTGACGAGATCACAGTACGAGCTGTCCGCCTGAATTTTTATTCCAACACAGGTGCGGAAGGGGCACAGATAGCGGAATGGGAAATCTATAGTGAGCAGTAGTCAATCAGGTGACGAGAAAAGCTTGCCACCCTAACAACCGGAGGAAAAGCTATGGACAAATGGAAAATGAAAGTACGAAAAGAAAAGGTACAAAAAGAAAAGGTACAAAAAGAGAAATCCCCTAAGGGAATGCTGCTCTTCAGCATTCGAAATAAAATTATTGTATGTTTCCTGGTGCCTGTGATTTTTATGATTATCATCGGTGTATGTGCCTATCAGAAGGCTGTTTCCGGAATGAGCGAGAAGTTCAGGGAAACGGCGGGTCAGACCGTTGATATGGCTGCAGATTATGTGAGCATGGTTTGTTCCTTCATTGAGTCGGAAGGGATGAAATATGCATACGATAGCAGCCTGACCGATTATTTCTATGGAATGTACGATAGTGACCCCAAGGGTAGATCCAATCTGATCACAACCATGCGAACCCAGGCGATTACTTCCAAAAATACAAACCAGTTTATTTCCGACATTCATATTGTAACAAAACCGGGTATCAGCATGATCACATCTTCCGGAAGCACTTACGGCGGGTCGGAACATGATGGTATCTTTACGGAGTATAAGGAAAGTGTGGCAGATGAAAGCGGTAAGGGGATTCAGAGATGGATTGATGACCATGCGATGCTGGATGAGGCTATCGGCCTGAATAAAGACTCCTATATTATGGCATACCAGCTGCTTTCCCAGAAATCCAATGCCTGTGTAGTGGTAGATATTAAACCTTCTTCCATTCAGGATCTGATCGGTCAGATTGATTTGGGCGAGGGAAGTATCCTTGGATTTGTCACCAAAAGTGGCAGAGAACTGATCAGTGAAAATATCCAGGAAGGTGATAACAGTATTCTCACAGAGGGGGAGAAGGTATTTTACGGACAGGAGTTTTTCCCGGATGTTGCAGCCATGACAGAGGATGAGAGTGGTGTGCAGCAGGTTAATTTTCAGGGACAGAAGTACCAGTTTTTCTATAGTACCAGCGTAAGAATGGGATCTACCGTATGCGCGCTGGTTCCCGTACATGCGATTGTGAAACAGGCAGAAACCATCCGGAGCCTGACTGTTGTTTTGGTAGTACTGGCATGTATTATTGCGATGACCATCGGTATATTGACCGTCGTAGGCATCCAGACCAATATGAGCCGCATTTCCAAAAAGTTTGGAGAAGTTGCCAAAGGTGACCTGACTGTTGAGGTTAAGGTCAAAGGACGGGATGAATTCAAGAATCTGGCGGCTTCGGCGAACCACATGATTCATAATACCAAGAAACTGGTAACGAAGGTAAACGCGGCAACCGGTGAACTGGAAGCCTCTGCCAAAGATGTGAATGAGGTTTCCGGTATTATCAGCAGTCACTCCACAGAGATTACCCATGCAGTAGATGAGATCAATGAAGGAATGATCCGGCAGACGGCACATGCCCAGGAGTGCGTGGCAAAGACACAGCTGCTTTCCAATGAAATGCAGGAAGTCAGTACGGTGGTAGGTCAGGTCGAAAAACTCGTAGGTGAGACAAAAGAACTGATTGCCCATGGCATGGAGATCGTCAGCCAATTAGGTGAGAAGGCAAAGGAAACGACAGATATCACGAAGCAGGTAGGAGAGAGTATCGAATCACTGCAGGAAGAATCCGATACCATCAATTCTTTCGTTGCAACGATTACCGCTATTTCACAACAGACGAATCTGCTTTCCTTGAACGCATCCATTGAAGCTGCAAGAGCCGGTGAGGCAGGAAGAGGCTTCGCCGTCGTAGCAGAGGAGATTCGTAAGCTGGCAGAGGATTCGGCACAGGCTGCCGGTCAGATCCGCAATAATGTAGGGCATATCACTGAGCAGACCATGAACAGTGTGGAAAGCGCACAGGCGGCACAGGATATGGTTGCATCCCAGACGGATGCGGTAGAGCAGGCAATTCGTTTGTTTAACGACATGCAGGAACGTATGAATCAGCTGGTGGATGGTCTGAAAAATATTTCTGACAGTACCGGACATGCGGATCAGGAATGCAGTTATACTGTGGAGGCAGTAAAGAATATCTCTGGAATTATCGAAGAGACCACCAATAGTGTCGAGGTGGTAAGAGAAGTGGTTGATCAGCTTATGCAGGGTGTGCAGAATTTAAACCAGACATCCACTGCATTGGGAGAGAATATGGAAAGCCTGAAGACGGAAATCTCCGGTTTTTCGATTTAATATGACAGGAAACCTTCTTGAAATAGCCAAAAATAAAATCTGAAATTAATAAAAAGAAGCTATGTGGAAGCATAGCTTCTTTTTTTAATTACAAAATTCGACAAATATTGATTTAAACCGCGCAATGTGGTACCATTATACCATGTTTATGCAATTATAGGTTTACATAAGAAATTGCGGAGAAAGTATATGATCGTATCAGACCGCTCACAGATGAAAAGTTCAAAGCAGGGATTTTTCCCGGATATCAAATGTCTGTACAGTATGATTCCAAGAGATATCCGGATGCACATGTATCGTGTTTCCTGTTATGCTATGGTACTTTTGGAACAGGCAGAACGGGATGGGGTATGGGATGAGAGGCTGCCGGAGGATATCTGGGATTATGCAGAACAGATTTTCCGTCTGCATGATATCGGCAGACATTATATTCCGGCAGAACTTTATAATAAGGTAGAGGCACTGACACAAGAGGAAATGCAGGAAATCAGAAAACACACGCTGTATGCACTTGAGGCAGAGAAAAGTGTTTTTTTCCCTATTTTTCCGGAGCATATTATGCCCTTCTTCCGGGAGGTTGCACTCATGCATCATGAGAGGTGGGATGGCACGGGTTATCCTTACGGCAGGCAAGGAACGGAAATCCCGTTCCTTGCCAGAGTGTGTGCAGTAGCAGACACCTATGACGGCATGGTGAGCTGGAAGCCCTACCGTGAGCGGATTAGTGGCGAGGATGCCATAAAAATATTACAGAAGGAATCCGGTAAACAGTTCCAACCGGAACTTGTGGAGTGTTTTGTGAAATGCAGAAAAGAGATAGAACTGTTGGACATCACGATGAACGGAAAGTAAAGAAAAGTTTGAGAGAGAAGCTTCTGATCAAAAAGAAGGGTGGGCTGCGGTTTGACCTGCTACAGCGGTTTCATTACTGGTGGCTGGGTGGAAGAAGCCTGACCCGGAGTATTTTCCGAATTACAGCGGCATGGCAGGGCGTGGCAATCATCAGCGGCATTCTGGTTACCGGCTATGTGATGGCGGCTTTTTATACAGGAGCCGGAGAGTTTGTCATCCGTGTGGATCATCCGGGAGAAAAGCGTTTGTTGATCGATGATACCCCGGCTTTTACTGAGGAAAAGATTTTGCTAAAGGGCACCGCAATTGATGAGGCGGATAATATCAGTATTTATGATATCGACCCTCAGGTAACGGAAATTGACGGTGACCATAACGGCATGGATTATGTGGCGTATACCTTTTATGTGAAAAATGTAAGCTTTGACCCGATTACCTACACACAGACGCTTTCCATACGCCGTGCGGGTAAGGGAATCGATAAGGCAGCCTGGGTATTGTTTGCACAATGGTGAACAGTCGATTTACGCGGCAGCGCGACCGGATGGCTCGGCAGAGTGGCAATGGTCGGAGACGGAATTTCCTTTTATGGACATCGCCAGAGATCCAGACATGATGGCAAAGGACGGAACGGGTTATCGTCTCACCACCACACCCTTTGTCTCCGGTAAAATCGTGGAAACCGGACAACGAGCGGAAATCATGCCGGGAGAAATGGACAAATATACAGTAGTGATCTGGCTGGAAGGGGAAGACCCGGAATGCGTCAATGACATTTTAGGCGGAACGATTGAATTGATACTGCGGATAAAATACTAAAAGAGAGGGTAAAGCAAGATGGAAAACAAACAGAAGAAAAAACGAAATCGAAAGGATATCCGAAACGCATTCGTAATGCTCTGCGTCACAATCGCCATGATGAGTACGGCTACCTTTGCATGGTTTACTATGACAGATTCTCCTACAGTGCAGGGACTGAAGATGAAGGCAGCCACCACGGGGGGATTGGAACTGAGTCTGGATAAAAATACCTGGAACAGTACGATTACCGTAGATTCCGCCACAAAAGAGCTCAGTCCGGTATCGCCGATTGGAAGTACGGACAAATTCGGCAGTCCTGTTTATACGAGTGGAACGGTAACTACTGTTAATGAGATTACGGATGCAAATGAGTTGAACAAATATGTCGCCATTTACGACTATTATATTCGTGCGGTAGGAGCGTCAGCCAGTTCTCCTGTGAATGTAGGATTGTTAGGAGGAAATGGAAACGGCAGTAATCCGACCGGTTCTTTTATCGCCCGAAACGGTGCCAATAGTG
>USSP01000096.1 GCA_900557385.1 uncultured Lachnospiraceae bacterium | reverse complement strand
CGCCAAACAATAACAAAGTCTGCAGCGCGAATACGCCGGCTTCTTTCATACTGGTTACACCCAGCATGAATCCACAGAATCCCAACCCGTACAGTGCTGTTGAAACCATATCCAGCTTACTCTTTTCCCCATCTGAGAAATCCTGAATGTTCATAGCTCCCAGCGCAAGAGAAAGAATCGCTACGCCAATCATCAGGACAAAAATACTACGCCATCCCCACAAGTCTACAAAAACCCCGGAAACAACCGGTCCCAGCGCCGGTGCAAAACCAATTACCAGCATGACAATTCCCATTGCCTGACCATGCTTTTCTTTTGGAAACAGGTAAAAGGCTACGGTCTGTAATAAGGGAACCAGCACGCCTGCTCCACATGCCTGAATTGCTCTGCCCAGCAACAGCAGGGGAAAGCTTGGTGCGAAAAGCGCCAGGATTCCACCAAGCAGAAACATTCCCATGCAGCATAAAAACAGGCTTTTGGTGGAATATTTCCGAATAAGAAATGCCGACAGGGCAGATATGATTCCCAAAAGCATAATATACCCGGTAGTAAGCAGCTGCCCTAAGGAGGCAGAAATCTGAAATTCCACCATGATGCTGCTCAATGCAGAGGTCAGCATATTCTGACCCATGGAGGCGATGAACGCCCCCAACATCAGCGTAACTAATATAAAATTTCGTCTTCTTACAGATAACTTTATGTTTTTTTCCATATAATTTTCACCCTGCCGGTTCTATTTTCTCATATCCGGCAGCGATGCCTTCAGGCAGAAGGAAAGCCGACCTGTTGCCACAGCAATTTCTTTGTCTTCCTTCCGCGTCTTTTCTATGGTAAGGTTCTCTGCATGATAGATAACATCACCGTTTTCTTCTCTTTCCACCTTGCAGGGATAGTGGCTCCATTCTCCCTGACAATGCACGTAAATACCCTGTGTCAGTAAATAAACATCTGCTTTTTGTTTTTCTTCACCAATCTGTATTTCTCCTGCAAAATGGGTGATTTCCGGCGTAATCCAGGGAAGTGACAGGAAAGATTCCGTTCCTTCTCCCATCCAAAGCCGAATCTCCGGGGTATCCTCTCCCACTTCCTCCGGCTGTTGATAGAAGCGTTCTCCACAGAATATACTGAGCCGGAGCATGCTTCCCTTATGGATGATTTTGGAAACCGCTTCCAGATGGAAGGATAGTTGCAGAGGCACTTTTTCGTCCATCTGCACCAGGTCATCTGACATACCTGCATGGTAAGGGATCTCCAGGGAGTTATAGTAGGGATTGGGAGTGGTCTTTGCATGGGAAGCGCGAATGGCTCCATCTGCTAAAAAGTAAGTGCTTCCATCCGGCAGAACCTCTTCCAATACTGCCAGGAAAATTCCATCCTTATGGGTTGAAGTCACCCATAAATCAAGCAGTGGAATTCCTGTCAATTCTCTGTCTGCATCCAACGCTCCACTGGTGAAGGTGAGGCATTTCTCTGCCTCTTTGGCGAAACTGCTTCCCAAATTCCGATCCAGCGTCATCCCCGGACCGAAAAGCGTAATATCTTTGTTCACCGTATATTCTGCTGTCTCGCATTCTTTCGGACAGGTTCCTTTGAGCGAACCGTCCAGACAGCTATGTATGCTTCCGCTCTTTTCCGTTGTCAGGAAAAATTTCTCTCTTTTCGTATTGGAAAAAGGAAGTACATCCGCATATTTCCATTCTTCCCCCGGTGTTTCCCCGACGGTGTAATAGCGGATTGGCGGCTGTTGCAGATAGGTTCCCTTCTGCCGCAGCACAGCCTCATAAAACTGTAAATAATCCTGCTCCCATTGAAAGCTGCCGTTTGGCATATCGAAAACCGGCATGTTCCCTGTTTCCGGAAGTTCTTTATTACAATGATACATTTCACAGTGCCGCCAGGGACCGATTAACAGCTTGCCGCCGAAAATCTGGTAGCACAGCATGGCTGCAGTAGCCCCGGGGTCAAACCAGGAACCGTTTTTATAGTAAAAAGCTCCGCTTGCCTTTTCTTCCTCAAGCCGCTCCCAGGTGGGAATCACCATGGCAGGGGCATAACCAATGCGGGGATTCACACTGTCCCTGCGCATATTAGGCACATATTGCTGTAAAAATCCAAGATTCGCCCGGTGTTCCTCCCATGCTGCCTGAGCCATGGAACCATCGATATCTTCATCCACGGGTACACCCAACACGCCTTGTGCCCCTTCGCTGCCTGAAACCAGATGACGGGACGCTCCATTGGGAAAGTCTTGATAGTAGAAATCAATATTGCAATCACAGGGAATCACCGCTTTCAGCCCTTTAGGCTGTGCGCCGGCAATTAAGTCCTGAACAAATCCTTTCACAGAACCACCAAAAGTAGCAAACTGTCCATCGCTCCACTCCTGCTGTGCGATTGTTTCCATGATGGCTTTTACATCCTGACCATCCAGCAGATTCAAGAAGCCCTCATGGCTTCCGAAGGAAGCACCATTTCCGCGAAGCTCAATCACCAGTACCGCATACTTATTGTCCACCAGTGCCGTGATCATGCTTTTTTGCTCTTCATACAGTTCTTTTCGTCCACCAAGTCCGGTATAGATAATAGTGGAGAGCTTTTCTCCCGGCACAACATCCGGCAGATACAAGTCCGTTGCCAGTTTTGTGCCATCACAGCCTGTGTAATAATGAGAAACCGGTTTCCGAATCATCCTTTAACGCCTCCTACCACAATTCCTTTTACAAAAAACTTCTGGAAAAAGGGATATATGCAAAGCACCGGCAATACTGCCAATACCGCAATTGCCATGCGCACACCCGAGGTTGGCACTGCCATATTCATCTGCTGTAGTCCTGCCTTGCTGGCATTGTCCGCCAGAAACTGTGCATTGGACATCATGGTATTTAAGACATTCTGAATAGTATAAAGATCGGTACGTTTTACCAGATAATAAATACCGTTGATCCAGTCGTTCCAGTATGCCAGACCGGAAAAAAGTCCGATGGTGGCAATCATGGGCTTGGAAAGAGGAATGGCAATACGGAATAGAATTCCGATTTCACTACAGGAATCCATCTGTGCCGCTTCAATAATTTCCTCCGGTACATTGGTTGTAAAATAAGTTCGCATTAAAATGACATTATACGCATTCAACAACAGATTCGGCAAAATCAGTGACCACACCGTATCCCGGATATGAAATACCTGAGACCAGATAATATAGGATGGAACCATACCTCCGGAAAACAGCATCGTAAAAAATAAGAAAAAGGATAAAAAAGTTCTTCCCGGTAAATCCTTTTTGGAAAGCAGATAACCCAGGAACATAGTTAACATAATGCTGCTTGCTGTACCGATGACTGTTACAAGGATGGTCATGCCGTAAGCTTTTACAATTTTTTTCAAAGAGCCTGCCAGATAAGCATAGGCTGCAAAACTGATTTTTCTAGGGAAAAAAGAATATCCGAATTTCGTCAAAGTCGCCTCATCCGTAATAGATGCCATTACCAAAAGAATAAAGGGTAATACACAGCTTAAGCACAGACAAATCATAACAATATGTACAAATCGGCGAAATCCTTTACTGCTTCCTACCATTGTTAACCTCATTTCTGCGCACGTTTTTTGCGCATAACGAGTTTGTGTCAAGTGCGCGCAGACACAAATCTCGCGATTGAAAAATTTTCTGTTTAAAACAATGCACTTTCTTTTTCTACCCTTCTGACTACTGCATTGGTTATCATAACGACTGCAAAGCCCAACAGGGACTGTAAAAATCCTGCTGCCAGAGAACGTCCTACATCATTGTCCTGCATGAGAGCACGATATACAAAAGTATCAATGGTCGTGGTTGCGGTATACAGCATACCGCTATCCTGCGGCACCTGATAAAACAGACCAAAATCCGAATTGAACATTCTTCCCAAAGACATCAGTGTCAGGGTAATAATGGTGGGTTTCAGCAAGGGTAAGGTAATCTTTGTAATCTGCTGCCAGACACTGGCTCCATCCATAACGGCAGCTTCATAATAAGAACGATCAAATCCTACGATTGTGGCAAAATAGACAATGCTCTGAAAACCAAATGCTTTCCAAAGCTGAACAACCGTAAGAATGACCGGCCAGTAGGAGGCTTCTGTATACCAGCTGATTCCCTCTATTCCAAGCGGCTCCAGAATACTCTTATTGATAAAGCCGTTGTTTCCCGACAAAAAGGAAAATACTAGGTAGCCTACCAGAACCGCAGACATCAGATAGGGAATTAATATCACAGTCTGATAAATCTGTTTCGCTTTTTTGCTTACAACCTCATTCAGCAAAATCGCTACCAAAATTGCAAAAACCGTATCCAGAATCAGAAAGACCAGATTATAACCGATGGTATTTCGAAACATGATTTTGGCCCATTTGGAACCAAACAGGTAACTGAAGTTTTCCAGACCATTCCAGGGACTTTTAAATATACCTTTTGCAAAGCTGAATTTCTTAAATGCCAGAACAAGTCCTGCCATGGGCATATAGTTGTTGATGATGAGATAGATAATACTGGGGATTGCCAGAAGATAAAGGGGCAGATATTTATGGATTCTTTTCTGCAGGCTGCTTTTATATTTTGGACTGCCCGTCCTGCTTACACTTTTTGTCTGACTCATAGTTAACCTCATTTCTCTTGATATAAGCAATGCGGGAAGTTTTCTTCCCGCATTGTCTCACTGTCTGTTATTTACTGATTTGCCAGATACGCATCTAACTGTTTCTGTTCCTCGGCAATGACCTCGTCAATTCCGGCTGCCTTTAATTCCTGAATGAATTCAGGCAAATAAGTATCAATATCTACCTGACCATAGGTCAGTGCATCCCGGTATTCTGCAATCGCGGAAGAAACTGCTGTATACTGGTCATACACATTGGAATTATCAAAGGTAAATCCGATTGCCTTGGAATACTGTCCGGTTTTGTTTACCTCCAGCATTTCTTTATAATAATCTGCATTGTCTGTCTCAAAAGGAATGCAAAGTGTCTGGTTGGGGAAATACCACTGTGCACCGGTTGCCCAGCCTACATCCACCTGTCCTTTTCCTTCAGGATAGTAAGAGCAGCCATTGTCCTTTACGACATAATGCACATCTTCAATACCCTGGGCAATGTAACGCATTACATTTTCATCGGTATACATCAGATCCAGCATTTTCATTGCTGCGTCAGGCTCCTGGCAAACGGTGGAAATACACCAGCCGGAACCGAAGGAGGAAGTGGTTGCTACCGAATCAGATACCTCTAACACGATGCAGTCATGACCATAACCACTGGCTTCTACATAAATGGCATCCGGATTCATACCCTGTGTAAAGGTTCCGCCGGCAACTCCGGTCTGCAAATAGGATTTAGAACGCTCCTGGTTTAAAGGATCATCCAGAAGAAGTCCTTCTTCTTCCCATTTCTTTACATAACCTAAATAATCCTTAAACTCATCGGTCTCGTAGTAATCCACAATCTCTGTGGAATCCAGACCACAATTCATCAAAGCACCGATAATATCCGTGGATCCTAAATAATCAATTCCCATAATCATGGGGACATCCGTCAGTGGAATGAAACACATGTCAGAATGTGCCGCTTTTGCCTTAACCAGAATGTCTGTAAGTTCGTCCATTGTTACCTTTGTGCCATCCAGGTCTGCAACACCGATTTCTTCTGCAATATCTTTTCTCAATGCGTAGTATGAACTCTGGCAGTAGCTGGTAATTGCAGGAAGAGCATACTGTACTCCATTGACCTGCTGGGTTTTTAAAGGAACTTCTCCGATAACATCTATCAATTCCGGATACTGTGCCATATAATCGTCCAATGGAATTGCCTGTTCATTATTCACCACGCCGGAAAGGGTAGAGAAAAAGTTATAAGAGAATAAATCCAACGGATCATCCGGTGAAGTCAGCATCAATGTCATGGTAGTACTCAGATTACCAAAGTCGATCAGAATAATGTCTGCCTGCACTCCTGCATTGATAGATGCCAGGTAATCATTTAAGGCACCTTCTACCATTGCCTCATCGGTTACTTCTGCTACCGGCAATACACCAATGGTAACGGTCGGCCAGTCTTCCACATTGGAAGAAACCTCCTGTTTGGCACCATCAGTCGTTGCCGCCGATTCTGCATTGCCTGTTTCTGTTGTACCTGCTGTACTTCCGCAGCCTACCATGGACAATGTCATACATGCCGCCAGTAATGCTGCAATCATCTTCCTTTTCATATTGCCATCCTCCTTGTTTTGCGAAGCAAAATCCGAGTCCATTGACGAGGAGAGGATTTTAGCCTCCTTGTTTATAAGAATTCCATCGAGTCTTTCTTTATAGGAAATCCATTCGTTACGCAAAAAAATAAGCTGCGATTTTCCGTAATCAGTCAGCACATAATACCGTCGGTTGCGTCCGTTGAATGGCTGGTCGTAGGTTGAAAGAAGCCCGTCTTTAGTTAGTCTTCTAAGAACCGGGTACAGTGTGGATTCTGAGATATCGACAACAGATTTTACTTTCTGCGTGAGTGCATATCCGTACAGTGGTTCTTCTTCCAAAGCTGATAAAACACAGGCATCAAGTAGTGCAGAACCAATCTGAAATACCATAAATATCAAAACTCCTTTCATATAAAAATTTTAACAATATTATATGTTGTATAGTATTGTTGAGATTATATTATAATATATGGTTTAATATGTCAATATTATTTTTACAACACAGTTGAAGAAATCGTATTTGTACTGTAAAATTAATTTATTGTGATAATATTTTTGGAATCATTAAATATAAAGTAAAAATTTGTGATTAAAGAACAGGAGACTATATGTCAGTAATAAAGTCGTTAATATTAGCATTTTCAATGTATTCAAGAATTCCGGTGCCACATGTGCGGCTTGAAGAAAAGGATATGAAATATACGTTTGGGTTTTTCCCGCTTGTCGGAGTGGTTATTGGTGCACTTTTTTCAGGCTGGCTTATTTTTGCAAGAAAGTTTTGCATTGGAACGATTACATCGATGTGTGTTTCTGGTGTTTTTTTGCTGCTTATAACTGGTGGAATTCATATTGATGGATATATGGATACGATGGATGCTGTCCATTC
>USSP01000095.1 GCA_900557385.1 uncultured Lachnospiraceae bacterium | reverse complement strand
GCTCCTACCTTCTCTTCTTTCCCGGAAGTACCGCACCCTGCCAGACCGATTGTCATAATTGCTGCTAAGAGGATTGTCATTATTCTGTTTCTCATGTTGTCCTCCTCTGTTATCTGTTCCTTATTCCTTAACACCGCCCAGGGCAACTCCTGCCACAATGTATTTGGATAAAATAAAGTATACTATAAAAATAGGAAGAATGGTCACAGCAATTCCAATATATAATACGCCATAATCGGTTTTGAACTGATCACTGCGCAGCATCTGTACGAAGAGAGGCAGGGTCTTTTTCGCATCGGTTGCGAGAATCATGCTAGGCATAAACAAGTTGTTCCAAGAGCCTACAAAGCAAAAGATTGCCTGTGTCGCAATTGCCGGTTTCATAATCGGAAGTGCAATTTTGTTAAAAGTTCCGAATTCACCGCTTCCATCAATTCTCGCTGCTTCCACCAGTTCCTTAGAAAATGTGCTTTGCATATACTGTCTCATGAAAAAGATAGTGGCAGGTGCTGCCGCAGCAGGAATGATTAAGGGAATATAGCTGTCCGTCAGTCCGATTTTCAGCATGAAACGGTAAAATCCGATGATGGAAATGGTATTCGGCACAATCATAACCGCCATAATAAATGCCCATGCTGCCCTTTTCAATTTAAACTCATAGACCTGAATTCCATAAGCTGTAAGAGTAGAAACATATACAGAAAGGATTGTGGACGGAACCGCAATGATAAAGGAGTTGATCATTGCCCGGAACACCGTCAGCTGCATACCATTCTGTTTGTCCATGAAATTTGTCCAGTTCGTAGTAAGGTTTCCGCCGGGAAGTAAGGAAATGCCGGCTTTAATCGCCTCAGAGGATCTGGACGCATTCATGAAAAGAATGAGAAACGGCAGTAAACTCATGATACATAATAGGGCACATACCAGTTCTTTTCCGGTGCGTTCCAGAAATATTCTGCGATGGTAACTTTTGTCTGTTTTCTTTGTCAATTCTTCCATATCAGTTACCTCCTTTCAGAGCCTTCTGCTGTTTCCGATATTCCCGTTCCTTCTGCCTGCGCTGTTTTGCCAGAACCTTTTCATCCTTATCTCCCATAGAGACAAACAGAAGAATACTGATGATCAGTGTAATGATAAACATCATTACAGAAATGGCTGCGGCACGTCCCACATCGGTGCTGTAAAGTCTCATGATATACATACTCATGGTCGTCGTAGAGTCATTGGGTCCACCGGACATGGAGGAGCCATTTACATTAAACAGAGACGGAATATCGTACATCTGAATACCACCAACCGCTGAGGTTACCAAGGTATACAGAAGAATCGGTTTCAGTAACGGAAGGGTGATTTTGAAGAACATCTGCCCGCCATTGGCGCCATCTATTTCTGCCGCTTCATAAAGGGAAGGGTTGATTCCCATCATGCCGGCAATCAGAATCAAGGTAGTATTGCCATACCACATCCAGAATAAGATGAAGGAAATCAATCCTCTGGTGGTAGCCATGTGATCAAAGAAATTGTAATCCATGGGAAGGATTCCCATGTTCTTCATCATCATGGTAATTGGGCCGTACTGGGAAAACAGATTCGCAAACAGTACGGAAATGGAGGCTGCCGTAATGATATTGGGCATGTAAGTCATAATTTTGATAGCGCCTCTGCCTCTTACCTTAACCTGCTCATTGGACAGCCATGCTGCCAGCAGCAGGGAAAGTAAAATCTGCGGGATAAATCCGCCTACCCACATCAATAAGGTATTGCGCAGATAAAGGAGAAAGTAAGGAGTCTCTCCCGGCACCAGGCCTAACAGCATTTTAAAATTGTTCCATCCGCAGAAATTAATGGCTTCTGCCAGGTTACGTTTCTGGTAGCTGAACGCACTCCAGTAAAACGTATTGACCAGCGGATAAAGCTGGAATATGAAATAAACAAGAAAGAACGGGAGAATAAAAAAGTATCCGTACTTCTCATACGACACTGTTTTTCGTTTTTTCGATGTGTTTTTCTTTGCCATTTTGTATACCTCCTAATTCTTCTTCACCGGCATTCCTATAGAAGCCGATTTCTGAAGTAAAGCTTCTGTATTGCAAAGAATATCTTTCATTCAGAAATCGGCTCCTTCTCTAAAAGAAAGGGAGCGGCTCCCCCTCCATCGGAGAGGGAGCCGATTTCTCTTCAAGTATGTTACTGAATATTCAGGTAAGTATAGGTATCATGGATATAGGAAACCAGATCGTTCACTGCTGCATCATAGTCGCCGTTTTCCATATACTCTTTGATGTACTGTGTAATGTTATCGTTGATTGCTTTATCCTCTGCTCTTACGATGGAGGTATCAACTTTCATGCCAGCAAGGATATCGGAGTATACTTCCAGATAGTTCTGGCTGTTCATCAGTCCATTTCCGGATGCTAAAGTCTCCAGATTTGCGGAATCTGCATACAGAGCTGCATTTGCTTCGGAGTTGTTCAGGAAGTCATTGTTGAATTTTGCAATGGTCTGCATGGAGTCATTATTGGTTGTGAAGTATTTAATAATATCTGCTGCAAGAGCGGTATCAGCGCAGCCGTTGGGTACTGCCAGACCGGTTCCGCCCCAATAGAAGGACTGAGGACCTTCAATGGTAATGCACTGTCCCTGCCATGTGGAGGATAAGCACCAGTACTGGAACCAAGGGCATCCGGTATATGCCAGTGCTGCATTTGTATCAACGCCGTCGCCATCCATCATTGCATACCAGTCAGCGCCCCACTGTGTGGTATTAAATGTCCACTCGTTATCATAGAAGGTTTTTGCTTCTTCAAAGTAAGCCTTTACCTGATCATCTACAACGATGTTATCATTTGCATCATACCATCCACTGGTACGGCTGTTCATGAATACTCTGTTCAGATCATCCCAACCGGAAAGTAATCTGCATGCGCCGTTGGATGCTTTGTATACTTCGTCAGCAGTTGCTTCAACATCTGCCCATGTAGCAAATTTCTTCTGTAATTCAACAGGATCTGTGGTTCCCAGATATTTCTCACATAAATCAGCTCTTAAGCACCATGCACCGGGAGTAGCCTGCCAGAAGGAAGCATACATGGATGCAGCTTTTCCGGAGCCATCACTGGAACATACCACACGGTTGAAATCATACTGGCTTGCCAGATCATCATCGGTAATTCCTAAATCAGCCATGGAAAGTAAAATACCGGACTGTACATATTTCTGTACATAGTCGATTTCCAGTCCCATCAGATCCGGATACAAGTTGCTGCTGGTATCCTCCAGTAAAGCATCAATCTGTGTCTGGTAGTAATCAGAACCGCCGGAGTTTACAAATACGATTCTTGAATAGTTGTCTGCATTGTCTTTTGCATAGCAATTATCCAGGATCTTCTTAATATCATCGTTCCATCCCCATACAACAAAGGCATCTGCTGCATCCAGATCACCGGTAATGGTATTGGTATCCTCATCAGATGCTTCCTCGGTAGAAGCTGTCTCTGCAGTGCTTTCCTCGGTGGTACCTGCTTCTGTGGTAGCTGCAGCGGTATCGCTGGTCGTTGCATCTGTGGAAGTACTTGTAGATGCTCCGCTGTTTCCACATCCAGTTACTAATGTAGCTGCCATTGTTGCGCACAATAATGTGCTAATAACCTTTTTCTTCATGAAAAACTCCTCCTTGTTGTTTGCCCTGTGGGCTTTTTTACTTTCCTTAGCTTGTTGAAAAGTCGCTTATGAAATCCTGCCAACGGATTCTCCTTTGATCAGGATACCATCGACAATCACCCGCTCAAGAAGTGCTGTCTTTGGATTTTCTATAATACCAATCAGTCGGTTAGCGGCTTCCGCTCCGATCCGATTTGTATCCTGTCGAATTGTGGTAACTCTTGGATAGAGCATCTGGGAATAATTCGTTCCGTCATACCCTGCCACTGATATATCCTTCGGGATTTGAAGCTTCATCTCCCGAATGGCATTTAACCCGCCAATCAGTGATGTATCATCCGGATAAAGAATACAGGTGGGAGGATTTTTTAACCGGAGCAGCTCTTTCGTTGCATTTTCTGCTGTTTTGGGATCCAGGTAGACTCCTTCTTTTACATAAGTATCATCAACCTGGATCTTGTTTTCCTCCATCACCTTGTAGAAGGTTGCAACCCTCTCCTTGGTAACCGGTGAATAACTTTGTCCATGGATATAAGCAATACTGCGATGTCCCATTTCCATGACATAACCAATCAAATCTCTCATTCCCTGTACATTATTGGAATTGACAGCTGTGCAATTGTGATGTAGAAAATCGATTGTAACAGTGGGGAAATCACTGTTCATCAATTCCAATACTTCCGGATCCGAATAGGTCGCACACACAACCACCACTCCGGAAAAGTTCCGGTACCGGCAATGTTCCAGATAAGACATACTGTGGGCTCCGCGATAGGTATTGATAAAGGTGATATCATACCCCAGCTTCTCTGCCTGATTTTTGAACCCCTGCAACACTCCGGAAAAGTATTCATGTGTCAGACCCTTGTCTGAATCCTCTTCATATAGAACACCCAAATTCTTTGACTCATTTGTTTTCAGTGCTCTTGCTGCAGCATTGGGAAAATACCCCATCTGATCCGCAATCTGTTTAATCCGTTCCTTTGTTTCTTCACTTATATCATTTTGATTTCTTAATGCCTTGCTGACCGTTGCCGTTGATACCTGGCAGGCCGCCGCGATATCTTTTATGGATACCATATTACTTTCCCCTCGATTATTTTCTGTCGACTTACTTAATCGTTTTCGTACTTTTACAATACATCTAGTTATTATTTATTTCAAGTCTTTTTCGTCATTTCGTCCTATTAAACATTTTTTTGTATATATTTTTGTGCATTTTGCACAATTTTTCTCGAAACTCTAAATCGTTTGCGTATTTTCGTTTCATTTTATTATCTTACGCTTTTAACAAAAAACCGTTTCTATTTTTATCTAAAACGGAGAAACCGCTTATTTACGGTGTTTTCGTATTGCTTTTTATACGTTGCAAGCATATACTTATCCATGAAAACGGAACTTAATCGTTTACGCTCATAACAATTAAATACGCTATCAGGAGGATTTTGCTTATGAAATTTGGTTTTTTCGATGACCGTAACAAAGAATATGTCATCACTTCTCCCAAAACGCCTCTCCCCTGGATCAACTATCTGGGCTGTGAGAATTTCTTTTCTCTGATTTCCAACACCTGTGGTGGATATAGCTTCTATAAGGATGCAAAGCTTCTTCGCCTGACTCGTTACCGTTACAACAATGTTCCCGGTGACAGCAACGGCCATTATTATTACATCAAAGAAGGAAATACCATCTGGAATCCCGGCTGGATGCCATCTAAAACAGAATTGGATTCTTATGAATGCCGACATGGCATGGGATATTCCCACTTTACAGGGAGCAAAAATAAGGTAACTGCACAGTTGACCGCTTTTGTTCCTATAGGAGATCACTGTGAAATCAATAAACTGACTTTGACCAATGATTCCGACACCGAAAAAGAGTTGCAGGTTTTTTCCTATGTAGAGTTCTGTCTGTGGAATGCTATGGATGATATGACAAACTTCCAGCGGAACTTTTCCACCGGCGAAGTAGAAATTCACGGGAACGGTTCCCAACTTTTCCATAAAACAGAGTACCGGGAACGTCGTAATCATTATGCGGTTTATGCGGTCAATGCTCCTGTTGCCGGTTTCGATACGGATCGGGATTCTTTCCTGGGTGCCTACGGTGAAAACAGCGCTCCTGAAGTGGTCGTCTCCGGAAAGTCCAAGGATTCTGTTGCAAGCGGCTGGGCTCCTGTCGGTTCCCACCAGTTGGCATTTTCCCTTGCTCCCGGTGAAAGCAGAACCTTTGTCTTTGTATTGGGCTATGTGGAAAACCCGGTAAGTGAAAAGTGGATCGGCCGTGCGGAAGACGGTGTGATCAATCGTGCTCCTGCAGATGCTTTACTGGAGCGTTACAACACCACGGAAAAAGCAGATGCCGCTTTGGCTTCTCTGAAAGCCTATTGGGATGGACTTCTTTCCCATTTCACGGTAAATTCTGCTGACGAGAAGCTGGATCGAATGGTAAACATCTGGCATCAGTATCAGTGCATGGTAACCTTTAATATGAGTCGTTCTGCTTCCTACTTTGAATCCGGAATCGGTCGTGGAATGGGCTTTCGCGATTCCTGTCAGGATCTCCTTGGTTTCGTTCATCTGATTCCCGACCGGGCAAGACAACGAATCCTGGATATCGCTTCGACCCAGTTTGAGGACGGCTCCGCTTATCATCAGTACCAGCCTCTGACGAAAAAAGGAAATGCCGACATCGGAAGCGGATTTAACGATGATCCTCTGTGGCTGATTGCAGGTACCGCTGCCTATATCAAAGAAACCGGTGATTACTCCATCCTGGATGAGATCACCCCTTATGATAATGATGCCTCCAAGGCCACCGACTTTATGGAGCACTTGCGCCGTTCCTTCCATTACACCATTAACCATCTGGGTCCCCACGGACTTCCGCAGATTGGACGTGCTGACTGGAATGACTGTCTGAACCTGAACTGTTTTTCCGAGGAACCCGGTGAATCTTTCCAGACTTTTGGCCCCTCCGAAGGACCAAATGCCGAATCTGTCTTTATCGCCGGAATGTTCGTCAAATACGGTAAGGACTATGTAAGCATCTGTAAGCATCGGGGACTGGATGAGGAAGCGGCAGAGGCACAGCTGGAAGTGGAAAAAATGTGCGAAACCGTGAAAAAAGCCGGCTGGGACGGCGAGTGGTTCTTACGTGCCTATGATCATTATAAGAATAAAGTGGGCTCCAAGGAGTGTGAGGATGGTAAAATCTTTATCGAGCCGCAGGGTTTCTGCGTCATGGCAGAAATCGGCAAAGACGAGGGATACTGTCTGAAATCCATGGAATCCGTAGAGAAATATCTGGATACGAAATATGGCATTGTTCTGCTGCAGCCGCCCTACCACAGATACCATGTGGAACTGGGTGAAATTTCTTCCTATCCCCCCGGATATAAAGAAAACGCAGGTATCTTCTGTCATAACAATCCCTGGATTTCCATTGCAGAAACCGTAATCGGAAGAGGAACC
>USSP01000094.1 GCA_900557385.1 uncultured Lachnospiraceae bacterium | reverse complement strand
CCGTCACTTCACTGCGGTAAGTATAGCCGCCCAGCAGTTCAAACTCGTGGCTCAACCGGTGATACCCGTCCAGAAGCGCTTCAAGCTCCTGCCCTGTGAGCGCATTCATCTGCGCCTCCATCCCGCGGAGACGCTCCTCCATCTCGATGATGTTCTTCTTTGCGTCAAGGACTTCCTCGTAGATGGTCCGGTGACCGGACACATCCTGATACTGCGCCAGATAGCCGATGGTGGCATCTTTTGCAAGGATCACCTCGCCGGTATCCGGCGTCTCTTTCTGCATAATAATTTTAAGCAGCGTAGACTTGCCGGCACCGTTACTTCCGATGATGGTTGCAAAATCCCCCGGTTTTAAGTGGAGCGATAAATCATTCATCGCTGTTTTTTCATTGACAGTTCCCGGATTAAAGGTCTTTGAAATATGCGCAATCTTAAGCATGGGCGCCACCCCCTTTCCGGTGTGAAAGCCAACGCTTTACAGTCGGCCACTGTTTCTTTAAATAGGGACCCGAAATTGCCAGAATGACAATAACAGAGGATACCAGCTTCAGCATAAAGGCAGGCATATTCAGACGCAGGGCAATTGCATAAATCAAGCGGAAAATGACAGAACCCAAGACAACACCGATGGCTCTGGAACAAATACCGCCTTTCCCCATAAAGGTTCCACCAATCAGGAGAGAAGCCAACGCGATGGTCACCACTCCGCTTCCAATATCAATGCTTACCGATTTCTGCGCCTGCCCTAACAGACAGCCGGACAGTCCGGTAAAAGCATTTGCCACGCAAAGTCCTACGGTAGTTGTAAAAATCGGATTAATGGAAGAAGAACGTACCATATCCGGGTTGTTTCCGGTGGCACGAATCGCCAGTCCCAACCGGGTTCTTAAAAACAATGTCAGAAATAAAACCACAAGGGCTACTGCAATCAACACAACGATTAATGTCTGTTTGTCGTGGAACGGTGTATTCGCCAGAAGTGCCTTCATTCTGGTAAATACCGTATCTGTTTTATTCATATTTAATAGAGAGGAACCACCCATCACCGCAATATTGATGGAATACAGACCTGTATTCACAATAATACCGGCTAACAAGCTGTCCACGCCCATTCGTGTCTGCAAAAAAGCGGTCACAAAACCGGAACAGACTCCGGCAAGCATGGCTGCAAAAATTGCCAGAAAGGGATGACCGGCGATTGCCACAACAGCTCCCACGGCAGCTCCCAGTGTAAAACAGCCATCAGTGGAAAGGTCACAGACATTCAGCATGGAATAGCTCAAAAACAGTGCCAGAACAGTCAGGGAATAAATCAGTCCCAGTTCCAACGCCGTCTGCCCCAAATTTAATACAGCGGTGAAAGACATGGTTTCTCTCCTTCTTACAGAAGCTTATTCAAAGCTTTCTGCGGTAGTAATTTCATTTACTTTGGTACAGAACGGGGCAAACGCCTCCTTGATGGTTTCAAAATCCCATCCAATCTCTGCACAGGTTTCGGTATTGATCGTAGCTGCGCCATTGTCAAAGGTCATAACAGCTAAAGATGCAGGATCTGCTCCATCTACCAGAACCTGTTTCACCATATTGGCAGTTTCTACACCAAGATTTGCGTAATCAACACCATAGCCTAAGAAGGCTCCGTTTAATGCAAAGGAATCTGCTCCGGTATAATGCGGAATTCCAGCCTGTGCCAATGTCTCATAAATGGAAAGCTCAGCGGTCATAATAGTATTATCGGTAGGGGTAAATACTGCATCTACGCCATCTGCTACCAATGCTTCTGCGGCTAACATTACTTCGGAATTATTGGTTCCGGTACGCTCCACATAAGAAACACCCTTTTTATCCAGATAATCTTTTGCCATCTGGATAGGTCTTGCAGAGGAATCCTGTCCCTGATCATATAACAGACCAATGGTTTTTGCTTCCGGATCAGCAGTGAAAATCAGATTAAGAATAGCATCCGTATCCAGATAATCGGAAGTTCCGGTAATATTTGCACCGGGTGCATCCATGCTTGCTACAAGTCCTGCCCCTTCCGGATCGGATACAGCAGAGAAAATAACGGGGATCTGATTATCCTCGGTAGCTGCCTGCATCTGCATAGCAACAGGAGTTGCCACACCAATCATCAGATCTACATCATCTGCAATGAAGTTCTCAATAATCTGATTCATAACAGCTGCATCTGCATTACAGTTATCATAGGAAACCTCAAAGGTTACACCGTTTTCCGTACCCAGTTCTTCCAGACGGGACTGGATATTCTCTACGATCTGGTTTAAGGATGCATCATCCACATAGTTGCAGATACCGATTTTGTAAACAGCGCCATCTGCAGCGGCAGTGTCATCTACTGTGGTCTCTTCCTGGGAAGTGGTCTCCTCGTTTCCGGCTTCGGTAGTGCCTGTTGTCTCTGTACCGGCATTACTGCTGTTTCCACAGCCGGTCATGCTTGTCATCACACATGCTGCCATCAGAACAGCCAACATCTTTTTCTTCATAATAATAATCCTCCTCGTTTTCCGAAGGAAAATGCGACTGCCTTTGCAGGAGCAGAGGATTTTCCTACTTTGATTGCTTATTACACTTCTACAATCCAGTGTATTTTAGCACATTAACGTGATGAAAGCAATCATTTCCTTTCTGCTTTTCCAGATAATCTTCCCGGAGATTCTGCTCTGCCTCCTTTACTTCCTCCTCAAATTCCCTGGAGGAAACCAGCAGGCAGCCCTGTCCCCGGATAATAATCTGTTCCAGACCATCGGAGGTTACCACGCGGATTTTATATTTTCCCTTGTTGGAATGGGCGAATTTTTCAATAAATTGATCTGCCGTCTCTGCTTCCTTGGTATATACCACATGAATATTATGATAATCAAAGTAATCGGTGGCATGCCCGGTTACTTTATAAGCATCAAACACTACGATTACTTCACATTTTTTCATCCCCTGGTAGTTGCATAAAATATCCATCAGCTTATCCCGGGCACTATCCATGTTGCGTTGCGATAATTCCCGTAGATCCTTCCAGGCATGAATCACATTATAGCCATCCACCAGCAGATATTCTTCCCGCTTGTCAGTACTCGGCCGGTATTCCACCTCTCGGGGTTCCGGTGCCGTGATGACTCTCCGGCTGCGGATTCCCTTATGAGGAATGAACTCTTTCTTCCGGTTGGCGTAAAGGGTACGGTTGAGAATTTCATCCACTTCCTCTGTGCCAATCCATTTTTCCACGGCGTGGGCACTGCGACTGTATACCACCGGCTCTTTTTCTTCCTTGCGGATTCCTGCCTCCGGGTTCTGGTACACGGCTTCCAGATGCATATAATCAGGAACCTCATTCCAGGGAACAATAAAGCCTGCTCCATGGGCACAAAAAACAGAGGAGGAAGGGTTTCGCACATCTGCCTCCGGATCATAAGTGGACAGCTCCAGAATCTCCTGGGTATTATGACAGGGAGCATAGCCTGCCACTTCGCAGGTGAATTTTCCCAATCCTTTTGTATAGGAAACCACTTCCGTCTGATAACCATTTAAAGTAGAAACCGGACCGGAACCGCTTAGCCACGCCTGTCCGTCCGCTGTGTGTTCAATCCGACAGGAAGCGCTCTTCCGCTCCAGGTCACTCATTGCCCGTCCGATAACCGCTTCCGGAATCTGCAGTCGATAACTGTAGTAAGGTTCCAGAAGAAGATTCTCTGCCTGCATCAATCCCTGACGGACAGCTCGATAGGTCGCCTGACGGAAATCACCACCTTCCGTATGTTTCGGGTGTGCCCGTCCGGTTAAAAGTGTTATCCGCATATCGGTGATGGGAGCACCTAACAGTACACCCCGGTGGGTTCGTTCCTCTAAATGGGTACGAATGAGCCGCTGCCAGTTTTTATCCAGTACATCTTCACTGCAATCAGAGAAAAACTGTAATCCGCTTCCCAGTTCCCCCGGTTCTAATAGCAAGTGCACCTCTGCATAATGCCGGAGCGGTTCAAAATGTCCTACACCCTCCACCGTATTACCGATGGTTTCACGGTACACAATCCTTCCTGTTCCAAAGGTAACTTCCACCTTGTAACGTTCCCAGATCTGACGCTTTAATATTTCAATCTGTACCTCTCCCATAAGCTGTGCCTGAATTTCTTTTAGCTGCTCATCCCAGAGAATATGGAGTTCGGGTTCTTCCTCTTCAAGTTCCTTTAATTTAGGCAGCATCTGGGAGGCATCCACATCCGGTGGAAGTTCCAGCCGATAGGTAATGACCGGCTCTAAAACCGGTTCCATTCCCTCTTGTTCTGCCCCTAGGCTCTGCCCGCTTTTCGTATGATCCAGTCCCAATACCCCACAAATCGTTCCTGCACCGACTTCCTCTGCCGTGGTATATTTTTCCCCGGAATAAAGACGAATCTGCGTGACTTTTTCCTGATTTTCCCCTAACACGCTGCGAACCTTTAAGCTTCCGCCGGTAATTTTCATCCAGGTAAGCCGGTTCTTCTGTTCATCCCGGGAAATTTTGTAAACTCTGGCGGCAAATTCCTGCCCGTACTCCGGTTGTAACACCAAATCGTTCAGGCCATCCAGCAATTCCGTTACCCCTTCCATCTTCAGCGCAGAACCGAAAAAGCAGGGAAACATTTCCCGATCTGCAATGAGATTTCGGATTTGTGTGGCTGTGATAACTCCTTCTTCCAGATAACTATTTAAAACTTCTTCATTACAAGTAGCAGCTGCCTCCTCAAAGATCTGCAGATCCGTTGGGTTTGCTGCTACTATTTCTTCTTTCTTTATGGAAATTCCGGTGAAATCCACGCAACGGCTGTCCAGCTTTTTCTGCAAAGAAGTCAGCAATGCCTCCCGGTCTGTTCCCGGCTGATCCATTTTATTGATAAATAGAAAGGTGGGAATCGCATAACGCCTTAACAGCTTCCACAGAGTTTCGGTATGTGCCTGTACTCCATCTGCACCGCTGATGACCAGAATACAATAATCCAACACCTGTAGGGTTCGTTCCATCTCTGCGCCGAAATCCACATGCCCCGGTGTATCCAGAATGGTAATATCCAAATCCTTGTACTGCATTCTTGCCTGCTTGGAAAAGATGGTAATCCCCCTGTCTTTTTCCATGGCATCAGTATCCAGGAACGCATCTCCATGATCAACTCTTCCCGCATGTCGGATGGTTCCGCTCTCATATAACATGCCCTCTGTCAAGGTAGTTTTCCCTGCATCCACGTGGGCAACGATTCCAAGTACACACTGTCTGTTCATCGATTAAATCTCTAATGTCATATCAATTTCTTCTTCTGCCTGCTGCTTAAATTCTTCAATCTGTACGTTACTGACCTCCGGCAGTTCCTCCAGGGATTTCACTCCGAAGCTGCGTAAGAACTGTTCCGTGGTTCCAAACAATAAAGGACGCCCCGGAGCATCTTTACGCCCCAACTCCGTAATCAGTTCAAATTCCAGCAGACGGTTTACCGCGTGATCACAGCTTACTCCACGGATTTTCTCAATCTCCAGTCTCGTAATCGGCTGTTTATAAGCAATAATCGACAACGTTTCCATTAAGGAATCCGTAAGTACGACTTTGCGTGGAGCTTTGGCAATCTTAATCAGATATTCGTATAACTCTCCCTTGGAGCATAGCTGTACACTGTCCTCCAGCCAGATAAGAGAAATCCCCCGGTTTTCAGCCTGGTACTGCTCTGCCATCTCATTCAAAATCTGTTTTGTTGTTTTCTTATCTTCTTCAATGACATCTGCCAGCCTGGAAATTTCCACCGATTCCCCCATAGCAAACAGAATTGCCTCGATCACAGCCTGCGCTTTTGCTCTCTCCATTCGTATCGCTCCCCTTTTGTGCAGTTACGCCACATCTTTCACGGTAATCTGGATATCGTCAAAAAGATGCTCCTGGACAATTCCAATCCGTCCCAGTTTCATCATCTCCAGAATCACCATAAAGGTCACAATAATTTCCACTTTACTATGTTGTTTTTCCAACAGACTACGGAAACTAAAAGTACGATGACTCCGCACATAATCCTCAATGTACACCATTTTGGCATCCATATCAATCTCGTCCTTTTCAATTTTACCGAAATTGGAACGAACCGGATCAATCTTGTCCTCCTGGCGTTTTAACATGGACTGGAAAATATCCTGTAATTTATTTAAAGTCAAATCACCTAAAAGTTCCTCATAATTTAACGGAGGACGATATGATGCCACTTCCTTGGGAAGATTTTTGGCCCGGTACAAAACCTGGCCGGCATCCATCTGTCGATCTTTTAACTCGTATGCCATGTATTTGTACATTTTATACTCTAACAGACGTTCCACTAACTCGGCTCTGGGATCTTCCTCTTCCCCTTCTTCATTGACCTCTCTGGGCAAAAGCATTTTACACTTGATATCCAGCAGGGTTGCCGCCATCACCAGAAACTCACTCATTACATTCATGTCTTCTGTCTGCATTTTCCGTATGTAGTCCAAATACTGCTCGGTAATTTCCGCGATGGGAATATCGTAAATATCAATTTTATTTTTATCAATCAGATGAAGTAACAGGTCTAAGGGACCTTCAAATACTTCCAGTTTTACAGGAATTGCCATGTGTTTTCTCCTACTCACTATTAAACCACAAGATATTGTAGCAAATATAAGTTCAAAGCACAAGGAACACCCGTTCTACTGACTTTACTTTTTTAATTCTTTTTTTCCGGTGTCAGCTCCAGGCAGATCAGCTCCGCCGGATTCCAGACCCGCACCGGTAAGGTATGGGTTCCCAGTCCACGGCTTAACACCATTTGTGCCTTTCCTTTTGAAAAAAGCCCCGCATCATATTGGGGGAAAAGTTTTAAGGAAGGGGCAATCACCCCTCCCAGCCCCGGAAAATTCACAATGCCTCCGTGTACATGCCCCGCCAATGTCAGATCGGCTCCCCATGCTGCATAATAGGGGAAATAATCCGGATTATGTGCCAGAAGCACACGGTACATTCCTTCCTCAGGTTTACCCAGAAGTCCCGGCAGATAAGTAGTTTCCATAGGAACATCTGTCAGCCGTTTATAGTAAATGTCGTGATTCACACAAAGCCCATAAACAGCAATTCCATACTTCGGCAGTAAAATATGCCGGTTCTCCAGAATCTGCACACCGGCTTTTTTCAGTTTCTGTTCATATTCCTG
>USSP01000093.1 GCA_900557385.1 uncultured Lachnospiraceae bacterium | reverse complement strand
TTCAAGCGGATCCTGATTCTGCATTTCTGCTACCAGAAGTGTAAGGAATGTATCACTGTCTACTACTGAATTACTGCTCTTTCTGCCCAAAGAATCAGAGGAAGTTGTAGATGTCTGTAATTTACCGTCTACATATGGTGCTACTAAACTCATATATTATCTTCCTTTCTAAAACATTCCATATCAGCCCTATGCCAATAAATCCATGGTATTTCCGTTCGCTGTCATCATCTCCATAGCAATTCTTGCTGCATCATCCAGTCCACCGGCTTCTTCTAATGCTTCTTCATCACTGTTGTAGAGATTCAGGTTTATGTTACTTCTACGTATTCTGCGAATACTTCCAGTTGTCTTGTCCTGCTCCTGACTTTGATGATCTTGTCCGTTCTGGTCAAGATTCTTCTCCATCTGATGGCTTGCCACCGATACTTCAACTGCTTCAACCTTGACACCCTGCTCCTCCAGATTATCCTTTAACTGAACGACCTGTGTCTCAATTGCATTCTTTACGGCTTCATTCTGTGTTGTAATCTGTGCTGTTACCACACCGCCTTTAGTTGCCAGCTGAATGTGCACATTGCCAAGGCTTGCAGGATGCAGCTGCATCTCCATTTCTGTCAGTTCAGTGCCCTTTTGAATCTTCACATAATCAGCTAACTGCTTCATAATGCTTTCTGTGTCCACTGTTCTGGTAGGAATGCTCTCCTGCTCAGCCACCTGCAGATTCTCATCCAGAGAATTCTGGAACTTGTTCAGATTCTCCTGGCCTTCCTGATATGAGGGATTTTCCTCTTCCTGATTGCCTGCCTGCCTGTGGGTTTCCTCCGTCATTTGTGACACCTCTGTCACATTTTCAGTAGTCTGTGCAGACCGTTGTGTGTCTGTCTGTGTTTTTATAACAGGTATGGAATCATCTTCCTGTTGTGGCTGGTTCATTTCCAGGTCTTCTGGCTCAACATTCTGTTCAAATGGAAGAATATTGTCCTTAACAGGTTCTGTAATTGCTGTCTGCCCCTGCTCTGCCTTGATCTGTTCCAGAGCTGCCATCAGTTCTTCTTCACTCAGCCCAGTCTGTGCAAGGATATCTTCAATTGTGGTATCCACTGTCTGAGCCAGATTCTGAAGCTGTTGATACATCTGGGAATCGGCTGCGATTTCAATTAATGAATCTGCTCCCTGTACGGTTGCAACAACCTGTGCAAGATTATTATCCTGCAATAGATCAATGGGCTGTAAACCTAGCTGTTCCAGAACTGCAATCAGTTCCTCCTGTGAAATATCCAGTTCGTCACTGATCTCATCCAAGAGCTCATCAGTTGCCTGATTTACTGCGTCTTTTACATCTTCATCCACAGTTGTCTCTTCCTGAATCGGTTTCTGCTCCGGTTTTTCCTGCACTGTGTTATTATCTGCAACAGGCTTTTGATCCATATCTGTTTTCTTTGGTTTGGATGTATCCGCCTTTACTTCCTGCTTCACTTCAAAAGTATTGTCTTTCTTAGTTTTACCTGCTGCCTGATCCATGATTTTCCCAAAATCCTGACCTTTTTGCATGTTCTGGCTGCTCACGGTTTTAACAGCTGCCGGAATAATACTTGCGTCCAAACCCGCGTTGTTTACAGATGCGCTTGTCATTTGTGTCCTCCTTTCTGAATAGTTACATAATATATATCGGATAAGTTTACAGAAAACTTAGCTTGTTTTTTATGTTTTTAATTAAATTTATGAACCAAATATTTTTGAGTGGAAATGTTTCTTATTTAGGTGTAATATAGGATGATACCAAAGACTAATTTAATTCGATAGAAAGGTATGGTTTTATATATATGTATCAGATTAATTTTAAAGAACCTATTCACGTGCATTTTATGGGCATCGGTGGAATCAGCATGAGCGGTCTTGCCCGGATTCTTCTGGATGAAGGCTTTACTGTCAGTGGTTCCGACTCCAAACAGTCTGCTCTTACAGAACATCTTGCATCCCTGGGTGCTGTCATTTCCTATGGTCAGCGTGCAGGTAACATAACAGGTGACATTGATCTTGTGGTATATACTGCTGCCATCTCAGCTGATAATCCTGAATATGAGGAAGCCTGCAATCGTGGTATTCCCATGATGACCAGAGCCGATCTTTTAGGTCAGATCATGAAAAATTACAAGCTCCCTATCGCAGTCAGCGGAACACACGGCAAGACAACCACAACTTCCATGATATCCGAAGTGCTTCTGGCTGATAATGATGATCCGACGCTCTCCATCGGTGGTATCTTAAAATCCATCGGCGGCAATATCCGTGTAGGTAAGTCAGATTATTTTGTTACAGAAGCATGTGAGTATACCAATTCCTTCCTGAGCTTCTTTCCACGCATCAGTATCATATTAAATATAGAAGAAGACCATCTGGATTTCTTTAAAGACATCAATGACATCCGTCATTCCTTCCATAAGTTTGCACAGATTCTGCCAGAAGACGGTTATCTGATCATTAATGGCGGTATTGACAATCTCCAGGAGATTACAGGGGATCTTCCCTGCAATGTCATTACCTTCGGTAAAGATCCATCCTGTGACTACAGCTATACGGATGTTACTTTTGATGAATTTGGAAGAGGTTCTTATACCTTATTAAAGAAGGGCACTCCATCTGTGAAGGTTTCTCTGGGTGTGGTAGGCGAACACAATATCCTCAATTCCCTTTCTGTACTGGCATTGATGGATATTCTTGGCATTGACAGCAATGTAGTACTGAAATCCCTTGATGATTTCCATGGTACAGACAGACGTTTTGAATATAAGGGAACCATTGGCGGTGTAACGATTCTGGATGACTATGCACATCATCCTACGGAAATCACGGCTACGCTCAAGGCTGCTGCCAATTATCCACACAAAACCCTGTGGTGCGTCTTCCAGCCACATACCTATTCCCGCACCAATGCTTTCCTGAAGGATTTCGCCAAGGCACTGACTCTGGCTGACAAGGTAATTCTGGCTGATATTTATGCTGCCAGGGAGAAAAATACCATCGGTATCACCTCAAAAGACCTGCAGACTGAGATAGAGAAATTAGGAAAAGAATGCTATTACTTCCACAGCTTTGATGAAATTGAAAATTTTTTATTAGAAAATTGTATCAACGGAGATTTGTTGATAACTATGGGCGCCGGAGATGTTGTAAAAATCGGCGAAAATCTGTTAGGAATTTAATTATCCACATTATCCACATTTTTGAGCCTCCAAAAGGAGGTTCGAGGATGTGGATATTTTTATGTTCCATCCACATTTCAGAACGTATTTCATCCACATCCCACAAGTCTTATTATTTAAGGCATTTCTGACATTATCCCGATTCCTTATCCACATTATCCACACTATCCACAATTGCGCAAACCCCAGTATTTTCAAGGCTTTGCGGGTTGTGGAGGACTTGCTTTTTTGATTAGGTGTGATACAATACATTTACCTTACAGGTAGCACTCTGCTCCCAGACAGTCACTCCCAATTGCTCTACGCAATGACTATTACAGAGCTGCTATCAATATACATACCAGACAGGGGAATTATTATGAATCGTCTTAACATCTATCAGAACATACACAAAGAACAGACTGTGGTATCCAACTGCTTCATTGACGACTATATGGCAGAAGCAAACGATGCCCAGCTCAAAATATATCTTTTCCTTATTCGCATGATGAGCGCTAATCTCCCAACCAGCGTTACAGATATTGCGGATAAATTTAACTACACGGAAAAGGATGTTCTTCGTGCTCTCATGTACTGGGAGTCAAGACAGCTTCTGGCATTAGAATATGATGCCGCCCACAATCTATCCGGTATACAGGTTCTCTCTCTGGACAACCCATACGAGGCACCGGTAAGAACCGCACCCCGTATTACACCGGTTCTGTCCTTTATCAGACCGGCATCTATGCAGAAGTCATTGACGGCAGACTGCCGGAGGGCACTGCACAGCAGGTGGAGAAAATGCCCCGCCTTTCCGGCGAGGACGTGATTTTGTATCACATGTCCACCGGTTCGGAACTGAATTTTTCACTGGAGAAGTACCCCTGCCGGAAACTCATGGTATTCCACAACATCACTCCGCCCCGCTTCTTCAAGGGCTATAATGAGGCGGCAATGGAATCGGCAGAATACGGCATGCGTGGACTCTGTCATCTGGCAGACAAGGTAGACGGCTGTATGGCAGACTCCGCCTATAACGGCGATGTGCTGCGGGAACTGAACTACCGCTGCCCCATTACCGTGCGTCCGATCCTGATCCCCTTTGCCGACTACGCCAAGACACCGGATCAGTCCGTCATGGAGCACTATCAGGACGACGGCTATACCAATTTCATTTTCGTCGGCCGTGTGGCTCCGAACAAGAAGCAGGAGGACGTGATTCGGGCGTTTTACTGCTATAAGAAGTACTGCAATCCCAAGTCCCGCCTGTTCATCGTGGGTTCGTATAACGGCATGGAACGGTATTACCACCGTCTTCGCCGCTATGTGGGAGCGTTGGAACTGGACAACGTGGTCTTTACGGGGCACATTCCTTTTGCACAGATTCTGGCATACTATCATCTGGCAGACCTGTTCCTGTGCATGAGCGACCACGAGGGCTTCTGTGTGCCGCTGGTGGAAGCGATGTACTTCAATCTGCCGATTCTGGCATACGATTCGTCGGCAATTTCCGATACGCTGGGCGGAAGCGGCATTCTGCTGCCCACCAATGATCCCATGGAAGCGGCACTGGCGGCAGACCATGTGCTCCGCAATGCGGAACTGCGGCGGGAGATCGTGGCAGAACAGCACCGGCGGCAGCAGGAATTCGCCTATCCGGAAATTCGAAAGGTGTTCGAGAGACAGCTGCAGCAGTTTATCGACACCGTTCCGCCGGTTTCGAAAAAGCGGAAGTAAATTATTATAGGGGAAAAAATTTTTGGGCAGTACCGCACAAAGCCGGTGCGTAAGATGCACTTCCGGTCGTCAGGCGGGTTTGGTGCAGTGCTGTCTTTGAGAAGGTACGCCGCAGAACGCGGTACATTGGCAGGAGGTCATATCGTCATGCAGAAAATTGGATTCGTTATTCCGTGGTTTGGAGAAAATATTCCCGGCGGTGCAGAAATGGAACTGCGGGAAGTCACTGCACACTTGCAGCAGGCAGGTATGGAAGTGGAGATCCTGACTACATGTGTCAAGGAATTCACCGCCGACTGGAATGAAAATTATTACGCCGCAGGAACTGCCGTGGTGGGAAACATTACGGTTCGCCGGTTTCCGGTGCGGCGGCGGGATACTGCTGCTTTTGACCGCGTGAACCGGAAGCTGATGGACGGCAAGCAGATCTCTCCCAAGGAAGAACAGATCTTCGTGGAGGAAATGGTCAACAGTCCCCAGCTGTACGAGTATATGCGGGACACTGCCGACGAGTATGGTCTGTTTGTCTTTATTCCGTATATGTTCGGTACGACATACTACGGCATGCAGGTTTGTCCGGAAAAGTCGGTGCTGATCCCCTGCTTCCATGACGAAGCCTATGTGTACATGCGGCTGTTCCGGCAGGCGTATGTGAAAGCACGGGGCATGATCTACAATGCTATGCCGGAAATGGAACTGGCAAATCGGGTGTACGACTTCACCACCACCGAGCAGATCTGCATGGGTATCGGTATGGATACCAGGATTCAGTCCGATGCGGAAACGTTCCGGAAACAGTACCATATCGACAAGCCCTTTCTCCTGTACGCCGGCAGAAAGGACGTGGGTAAAAACGTCCACACTTTGCTGCGGTACTTTGCCGAATGGAAACAGCGGCAGAAGGACGACCTTCAGCTGGTGCTGATCGGCGGCGGCGATATTGCCATTCCGGAATCGGTGAAGGACGATGTCTATGACTTGGGCTTTGTTTCCAAGCAGGACAAGTACAACGCCATGGCGGCGGCAGCACTGCTCTGTCAGCCCTCTCATAACGAAAGCTTTTCGCTGGTCATTATGGAAAGCTGGCTCTGCGGCAGACCGGTGCTGGTTTCGTCCCAGTGTGCCGTGACAAAGGATTTCGCCAAGCGTTCCAACGGCGGTCTGTATTTCAAGGATTATTTTGAATTCGAGGGCTGTGTGCAGTACATCCTGCAAAATCCGGAGGCAGCCGCAGAACTGGGTGCCAACGGCGGGGCATTTGTACGGGAAAACTTCGAGTGGGACGTGATCGTGGAAAAATACCGGACATTTTTCCAGAAGCTGATGGGAGCGTGAGAGCATGAAGCGAATCGCACTGGTTCACCCGCGGTACGGGCTGGAGATCAGCGGCGGCAGCGAAACCTATGCCCGAAAAATTGCAGAACATCTGGCGAACCGGTATGAAGTGGAGGTGCTGACCACCAAGGCAGTGGACAGTGCCACATGGAAAGACTGGTATGTGCGGGACGTGGAGATGATTCGCGGTGTCACAGTACGCCGGTTCTCCGTGCAGCAGATGCGTGCCAGAGATTTTCAGGCATTCGACGAGGCATATCTGGCAGAACTGGCACAGGGCAGATCCAATCTGGTGACAGAGAAAGAGTGGTTCGAAAAACACGGCCCCTATGCACCGGCTCTGATCCGCTATTTGCAGCGGTATCGGGAAACCTATGGGGCGATCCTGTTTCTGTCCGATGCCAACTATCTGACTTATGCCGGACTGCCGCTGGCGGGGAATCGGGCGATTTTTATCCCTATGGCACAGGATACCCCGTTCCTGCGGTTTTCCACACTGGAAAGCCTGTACCAGAAGCCGCGGGCGTTTGTCTTTTTGTCGGAGGAAGAACGCCTGCTGGTTCGCCGGCGGTTTCCGCTGTCAGAGCCGATTCCCTGTGCCGTAATGGGACTGGGCATGGACGTGCCGCGGCAGGTGGACACCGGCACATTCCGGCGGCAATACGGGCTGGACGGTGAATATCTGCTCTATGTGGGGCAGGTGGACGAAAAAAAGGAATGCCCCATGCTGATGCGGTACTTCATGGAGTTCCAGAAGCGGACCGGCAGCAAGCTGAAGCTGGTGCTGGCGGGAAAGAAGATCTGCCGGATTCCGGAGCATCCGGATATTCTGGCACTGGGCTTTTTGCCGGAGAACGAAAAGCGGAAGTACGCCGCACAACAAAGGAAACGGATATTTTCGTGTCTCTGAATCTGGATGGTAATGGTGCTTGCGACATCCATACCGGACTGGGTTTCTTCGACCACATGCTGGAGCAAATAGGCAAGCAT
>USSP01000092.1 GCA_900557385.1 uncultured Lachnospiraceae bacterium | reverse complement strand
TCTCAAAGGACTCGCATTTTCCTTCGGAAAACAAGGAGGTTTTATGGTAAGAAAAATTATTCATATTGATGAAGATAAATGTAACGGATGCGGAATCTGTGCTACTGCCTGTCATGAAGGTGCCATTGAAATCATAGATGGAAAGGCAAAGCTGGTAAGGGAACATTTCTGTGATGGTTTCGGCGACTGTCTTCCCGGCTGCCCTACCGGAGCCATCACTTTTGAGGAAAGAGAAGCACCGGCGTACGATGAGGAAGCAGTCATGAAGGCCAAACAGGAGAAAATACAGAAGGAAGGCATGAAAATTCCTCATGCCGGATGTCCCGGAAGCATGATGCGTCAGATGAATCGCAGTGAAGCACCGCAAACCAACATTCCGGTGGCAATGACTTCCCAGCTTTCCAACTGGCCGGTACAGATTAAGCTGGCACCTGTCCAGGCACCTTATTTTGCGGGAGCAAAACTCCTGATTGCCGCAGATTGTACGGCTTATGCTTATGCGAATTTTCATAAGGAGTTTATCAAGGGAAAAGTAGCGCTGATTGGTTGTCCTAAGCTGGACAGTGTGGATTATAGTGAAAAACTTACCGAAATTATTAAAAATAATGAAATTCAGTCGGTAACGATCGTTCGTATGGAAGTTCCCTGCTGTGGTGGGCTGGAGATGGCTGCAAAAAAAGCATTACAGGAAAGTGGCAAATTTATTCCATGGAATGTGGCAACCATATCTATAGATGGAAACATCTTAGATTAAAGAATAACAAACCAATAAAAAGGGAGAACGAAACGATGTACAAGAACATTAACAAACAGGAAAAATTGGAATTAAAAAATGTAGTGGAGTATCAGGAAGGACAGGTTGTAAGCAAAACTCTGGTACAGAATGATTATGTGAGCATGACCATTTTTGCTTTTGATAAAGGGGAGGAGATTTCTACCCATGCAGCAGGCGGTGATGCCATGGTAACAGTTTTAGAAGGAAAAGGTAAATTCACGGTCGGAGGAGAAGTGTTCTTCCTGGAGGCAGGAGAGACTCTTATCATGCCGAAGGATATCCCTCATGCCGTTTACGGAGAAGAAAAGTTTAAAATGCAGTTAGTGGTATCCTACTAAATCCCATTACAATGTAACATCCAGTTCAACAGGGCAGTGGTCCGAACCGAGAATATCGGTGAGGATTGCTGCCTTTACTATTGTCTGAAAGCATTCTATTTCGTATAATAATGATAGAAACTTACATCCGATGAAATAATAATAGGGGAAAGAGCTTCTACTGATCCCGAAGCCCGCCGAAAACTTTATGAAGAATTTCATCTGATTTAATTTAGAAATGTTCGTGTTATTCTACAGACAAAGAAAAGGAGGTTCTCTATGGATTTAAGTTCTTTTGTGGACAAAGCAAGTAAAATGGGAGTACTTGGTGTAAAAGTTTCCCAACATGGTGAATTGATTGGTGAATGGTTCGGTGATGATGAGTGCCGCAGGAATGTTTATTCCGTCACCAAAAGCTATACTTCCTGCGCGGTAGGTTTTGCCTGGCAGGAGGGTCTGTTATCTCTGGATGAGAAACTGACAGATGCTTTTCCTGATGATCTGCCGGATCATATCAGCGAAAATCTGAAAAAAGCGACGGTTCGTGATCTGCTGACCATGCGTCTTGGGCAGGCAGATGCTCATTTGATGGGCGGGCAAAGACCCAAATATAAAGAAACGGACTGGGTGAAAATGTCCCTTGCCATTCCTTTTGACTATGCGCCCGACACACACTTTGTATACAACAATGTAGGACCCTATCTGGCTGGTATTCTGGTACAGAGAAGGTCGGGCTGTAACCTGGTCTCTTACCTGATGCCGCGTCTGTTTTCCCACATGGGCATTCATCTTCCTACCTGGGAAGTGGATCCTATGGGAAATTCCTTTGGAGCCGGAGGACTATTCTTAAATCTGGAAGAAATTCATAAGCTTGGATTATTTTACTTAAATAAAGGTGTCTGGAACGGCAAACAGCTCCTCTCCAGAGAGTGGATTGAGGAAAGCACCCGGCAGCAAGGAGACGATCCTTATGCTTATCTGTTTTGGCGGGGCGAATATAACTCCTTCCGTGCAGATGGAAAATATGGACAGTACTCCATTGTATTGCCGGATCAGGATGCCGTCGTTTCCGTTGTGTCCGAATGCCGATGCACCGAAGAATTAATGCGCGTTATCTACGACGATATCTGTGGACAACTATAAAAATCCTGTTCCACCACCATTGATTTTTCCAACTGCATTTAAATCTGAAAGAGCAGGGTGGACACAACAGGTTGACAACCTATAAGCAAGCTATGGAGAGCCTGCTTATAGGTTCCTTTGGAGGTAGTGGTGAAAGGCTTGACCTATAAGAAACGATAAACAAGGTTTCTTGTAGGTCATTTTTGAAGAGATTTCTGCGATTTTAACCTATAAAAGCCTATAAGCTTGATTGCTTATAGGTTGCATTTCTATTTTTCAGTTCAAAATAGGCCAAAAAGAACCTATAAAAGATGCAATAATGCAGTCTTATAGGTCCTTCTCATGTCTATGAGACTTTGTAAGACCTATAAATATGGCTGCAAATTCTCTTTTATAGGTTCCCTGACTAATTTCTGCTCATTTAAGCTACCACTGTCAATAGTTCCTCAAATTTCTGAATCTTATAATCTGCTTTCTCGTATCCGGAAGCATCACCAATTCCCACTGCAGTCATACCTGCCGCTTTTGCTGCATCGATTCCTGCATAAGCGTCTTCCACAACCACACAGTCCTTTGCATCAACACCCAGAAACTCCCCGGCTTACGCCCCGCAGGCGGTTATCAATGCTTTCACATTTTTCATAAATCTATTTTTCATCCATTATTTCACTTTCACAAAGGCTGCGGTTGCACCATCCACATGAACTGTGCTGCCGGAAACAGATGCCTTGCCGCCAACGGTATAGATCACATCCTCCACCGGTACATCTGCCTGCACATCACAAGCGGTGGCAGAAGGGTTGATGACAACGAGGATCTTTTCTTCTTCGCAGCTACGCTCATAAACCAGCGGATACTCCCCAGCCACATCCAGAAAGCGTACAGCAGAGGTGTTATGCAGTGCCGGATGCTCGCCACGGAATGCAATCAGTTTCTTTACCTGGGCATACAGGGAATGTTCGTCTGCCATCTGGCTCTCCGCATCCGGACGATCCTTTGCGGAATCCAGAGGAATGTAAAGCTTGTCCGGTCTTGCGGTGGAAAATCCGGCATTGACGGATTTATCCCACTGCATGGGAGAACGGGAACCGGTACGATGGAAACCACCCTCTACCGAATCCAGTCCGTCCACATAGCGTAAACCTATCTCATCACCGTAATAGATAAAGGGTGCGCCGGGCATGGACAGCAGGAAAGCAAATGCCACTTTCATTTCCTCCGGGGTCAGGCGTTTCGCCAGACGATCCATATCATGATTACCGGAAGGAATACAAATTAAGCCCTTGCCACCGGTTTTTCCGTAATTTTTCTTGTAAGTCTCCACGAATTCCTTCGCGGTTCCCTTCCCTCTGGAAGAGAAATAAGGCTCATCACAGCGGAACAGGTCATTATAGTGGGAAGGTCCGAAATGTAACAGGAAATCCATGTGGAAGCCACCCTCCAGGGATTTGTCCGGCTCACCCCACTCGGAAATCAGTGCTGCCTCCGGGAATTCCTCATCCAGAAAAGCGCGGAACTCCTGCCACAGCTTGATGGTTCCGTGGGATGCCTCATCGTCTCCTTTTACCAGTGAGCCAGCCATATCTACACGGAAACCGTCCGCTCCGCACTGTAGCCAGAAACGCATAATGTCCTTGATTGCCTCTCTGGTGGCTTTCGGTCCGGGAGCATCATAGGACTGCTGCCACTTCTGCTCCGGATCAGGCTGATAAAATCCATAATTTAATGCAGGCTGGGTGGAAAAAAAGTTCACCGCTACCGAGCCGTTCCGGTCAGAAATTCCCTGGAGCCAACGCATATCCGACGGTGTAATCCACACATTGTCCGTCCATACGAAACGATCTGTAAACTCATTCTTCTCCGGCTTTACAGACTCACGAAACCACTCATGCTCAATGGCAGTGTGTCCCGGAACCAGATCCAGAAGCACATGCATATCCCGCTTGTGCGCCTCTTTAAAAAGTCGAACCAAATCCTCGTTGGTACCGTAACGGGGCGCTACGGTATAGTAATCCTCCACATCGTATCCCGCATCATGGAAATGGGATTTAAAACAGGGATTCATCCAAATGGCGTTGCAGCCTAACTCCTTAATATAATCCAGTTTCTCAATAATTCCCTGGAAATCACCGATTCCATCCGCATTGGTGTCATTAAATGACTGGGGATAAATCTCATAAAATACAGCATCTTCAATCCACTTTGGCATAAGTAAGCCCTCCTTATTTTTCTATAAAGTATTGATAAACGCCCATAATGTTTCCGGCGTTTCTTCCGTTAAGCTTTTGATGTGAACCCGTTCCGTGCGCTGGTGCAGATTTTTGCCCCAGGGTCCGAAAAGAATGGACGGAATATTCAGCGCGCTGATTCCTTCAAAATCCACCCGGTACAAATCTCCCCACAGCGGGGTGTTGTCGTAATATTTGATATGGTCATATTCGGTACAGCTGCCGCAATAACTCAGATCCGAAATTCCGGTAAAGTAATGATACCGCTGCAATTGGGTTCCCGCCTGTATCGCCACACTCTGTAATTTTTCAAAATAGGTACTTCCTGCCCCGGTTTTGCCCGGCAGTCTGTCGCTGTGGAATGCGGGGTAAAAGGGCGGTGCAAAACCCAGAATCATCACCGGCTCTGTCAGGTCGGCGAAATCCAGCACCCGTTTCATCATTTCCACTGTGGCCTGGGGATAATTCCACTCACCGCTCTGGATTTTTCGGCGGATTTCCTCGTACTGCTTTTCATAATAAGCTGCAAAGCCGGCCTCATCCGTTTCCCGGCAAAGTGCCTGCAACTGGGAAAACTCCAATACCCGGCAGCGGTCTACCCTGGGAATCCGGGACAAATCCGGCTGCTGTCCGGCTTTTTTTGCAATTTCCCGGCAGGACGCCTGCATGGCGCCAATCACATCCACAAACGCCTCCTGTGCCAGCGCCTTTAGCTGCTCCATCACCTGTTCCGGCGTGGTGTCGAACTGCAGCATATTGATATAACCACATGCCCGGTAAGGCAGGGACACATCGTACAACTCTTTTTGGTCTTTCAAATAAAGCCAGGTGGGAGGCACGCACATTTCACCCTTGTATACATCTGCAAATTGGGGCGAAACTTCCGTTTTCAGCAAAAAACGGGATAACACGCTCACCGCATTGATACCCTGGAAGCAGGTTCCCACATGGGCTTTTAAGCCCTGCACCAGTGCTACCGGCATACATTTTCCCACAGAACCGATATACACGCTTTGCTTCTGCCCTGCCTGATCCCGACTGTTTGGCTCCAGACACAACAGACATTCGTATATGAGATTATACTTTTTTCGAAGATTTTGCAAGAGTCCTGCTGCCCCCCGCATACCGGCAGAGTAGGATTCCTCATCGGGTACTGCCATAAACAGAACATTTACTTGACCGTTAAATGTCCCTTCCAGTATCTCTTCTCCAACCTGTCCAAGCACCGCCAGTCCTGCACACAGACCGCCTTTCATGTCTGCCGTGCCTCTTCCAAACAACCACTCACCGGATTCTAAATCTGCCTTGGATTCCTCATCCAACTGGGCATCCTTCATCGCTTCCGTCAGTTTTTCCACCTGAAACGCCAGAGGTTTCAATGCACCATATTCTTCAATTCCCACCACATCGTAATGTCCGGTGAGAATTAGTGTACGCTCCGGCTGCCCGGTGCCTGTTCCGGTTACTCCTTTCACCAGTCCATACACAATAGAACGCTTCCGGTAATCCCCCGGAATCTCATAGCTGCCGCAAAAATCCGGCTGTACCTGAAAATAGGGCTGTTTTTTCAAGGTTTCCTGTAACCATTCCGCCCCCAGATGCTCTGCATCGGAGTCCGACACACTGGGTTGTTCGATAAAATCATACAGATAAGCAAGAATCTGCTTCTTCCATTTTGCCCTTTCTACGGGCTTTTTTTCTTGTTCCATCATTAACCTCATTTTTCCGCATCGGTATCTATTATCACCGTGGCTTTCTCTTTTCGCAGCATTCCCTCCGCCATGCCCATCACCAGAAATACCAGCGGAGTGCTGATAATCTGCTGAAAGCTGACCATGTTATGTATTGTATAACACAGCACCGACAAGCCACAGGCAAAGAGTAACGGATTCCGGGACTCCACAGGACTTTTTACGGATTGCCGGAGGCTTCGTCCCATGGAAGTCAGAAACGCTGCCCCGTAACTGATACAACCCCAAAGTCCGGTATTCACCAATACGGTGATCCACTCATTATGGGCATTGGTGAGCATCAGATTGCCAAACTGTTCATAAAGCATCCATACATCGTCATAGCTTTGGTAAGCATAGGCTGCAAAGCAGTCCGGTCCGATTCCCACCAGCCGGTTCCACAGGGGAAAGCTCAAAAACATGCTGATGCCTGTCTGCCAGGTGGTTCCCCGCCCGTTCATGTATTCACTGTTAAAGGTAAAAAGAGGCTGTCCGTTTAACTCCGGTGTCCACAAAGGATGCCGGGTATTGATGATGACCAACGCTATATAACCGATCAACACCATGGCAAAGACAACCACTCCCGCAAGCCGCAGACTTTTCCACAGCTTTTCCAAGGAATGTCCCTTTTTATCCACAAGAAAAAGCAGCCAGTATACACAGACGAGGATAACCAACAGGTAAAGAGGCGTACTGGTATACGTCAGCTGATTGATTAACTTCGTTTCATAATTAAACCGGTCAGGAAACGCCAGACGGAAAATCCGTATCAGCCATCCTGCCAGACAAAACAACAGCAACACCTCGATGAATTTCTTTACGCCACTGCTGCTTTTCAGACAGATACACCACAATACCAGAAACAGTAATCGCATCACCAGAAATCCACTGTCACTTCCCTGGGTAATTCCGGTACAAAAGCCCAGAAGCACATACCATGCCAGCAGATGCTTTTTCCATCCATCCCGGGCTTTCAAGTATAGCGCTACACCAAGGGGAAACACCACGGCGAAGTAACCGCAATACCAGTTAATATTGCCCAGGGTGGAAATAAAGCCGGAGTTTGCTCCCTCCATGGGAATGGGATACCAGTCAAACCGATTGCAGATCCCTAACAGAAAAACGGGAACCGAAGCAATCGC
>USSP01000091.1 GCA_900557385.1 uncultured Lachnospiraceae bacterium | reverse complement strand
CAAATGTCATATCATAGGCAAGCGTAAGCTGACCTGCGCTGCCATACTGTCTCTTCAGCGACTGACAAAGGCCACAGTAATACGCTTTATATTTATGATAATCTTTTACTTTTAATTCCGGCTCATTCGCCGTCACATATCCGAACATGTATTACTGAATTCCTCTCATTGTAAGCTGGATCCGCTTCTTCTGTAAATCAACGCTCATCACCTTTACATCTACAACATCTCCTACGCTGACTGCTTCCAGTGGATGCTTGATGTATTTGTCTGTAATCTGGGAAATATGCACCAGACCGTCCTGATGTACACCGATATCTACAAATACGCCAAAATCAATGACATTACGGACTGTTCCCTTTAAGACCATACCGGGCTTTAAGTCTTTCATATCCAGTACATCACTGCGAAGAATCGGGGCAGGCATGTCCTCACGGGGATCTCTTGCCGGCTTCTCCAGCTCCTTGAGGATATCTGTCAGAGTGATCTCTCCAATGCCAAGTTCCTCTGCCATTTTCTTTTTATCCCAGCCTACAATATTTTCACCTTTATACACCACTTCACCGGAGCTGATCCGTCCGTTATCTGCCAGAATCTGCATGATAGAATAAGCAGATACGGATTTACCGGAACCGGACTCTCCTACGATTCCCAGAGTCTTTCCAGGCTCTAAGTTAAAGTTAATTCCATTTACTGCATGCACTTCACCTTTATCGGTTTTGAAGGTGGTGTGCAGGTCTTTGACTTCTAAGATATATTTGCTATCCATTTTGCTCTCCTCCTATTTACTCAGCTTCGGGTCGAAAGCGTCCCGTAAGCCATCACCCAGGAGGTTTAACGCCAGAACAATCAGACAGATGGTCATTGCCGGGAAAATCAGTCTCTCAGGGTAAGTCTGTAAGCCGGCTCTGGCATCGTTTGCCAGGGAACCTAAGGACGGCATCGGCGCAGATACACCCAGACCTACGAAAGAAAGATAACTCTCTGTGAAAATGGCAGAAGGAATCTGCAGTGCCACCGTGATAATGATAACGGATAAGCAGTTTGGCAGAATGTGACGCTTGATAATCTGGGAGGTGGGTGTACCGATACATCTGGCAGCCAGCACATATTCATTCTGCTTGATCGTCAGAATCTGACCACGAATCAGTCGTGCCATACTTACCCAATATAACAGTCCAAATACGATAAACAGGGAAATCATATTAACGCCCAGCTTCGCCAGAACCGTCCCCTGAATCAGTGGTGTCAAAGTCTCATTTAATACAACAGCTAACAATATGATTAATAGCATATCCGGCAGGGAATAAATAATATCTACGATACGCATCATGACCAGATCCACTTTACCGCCCAGGTAACCGGAAATAGAACCGTAAATGGTTCCGATGACCAGCACCAGTAAAGAGGCAAACACACCAACACCGAGAGACACTCTCGCACCGTAAACCACACGGATGAAGTAGTCACGTCCCAGGGAATCAGTTCCGAAAATATGGGGAAATACGCTCTCTCCCGCTTTGATCTTCGCCTGCTCTGCGGTACTGTAGGCAAAGGGCTTCAAATTAGCAGAACCCTTTACGATATCCGCATAACCATAAGGCACCACATGGGGTGCAATAAAAATAATCAGTAATAATAAAACCAGAACAACAATAGCTCCCATGGCCAGAGGATTCTTACGGAGTCTGCGCATACCATCCTTAAAGAAAGTGGTAGACTCACCCATGACATCCTGTTGTCTCTTCTCTTCATCGGTTGCCTTTTCAAAATCAGTCATCTTGAATTTGCTCAAGTCAATCTGAGTGGAAAAAGGTGCACGCTTCATATTTTCCTTCATCTTTTTCTCCTCCTTAGTCTAACTTGATTCTGGGGTCAACCAGTTTGTATACAATATCTGTGATTAAGTTTGCTGCTACCATGAGGCAAGCCAGGAAAATGGTGGTTGCCATAATCAGGGTATAATCACGGTTGGTAATGGCACTTACAAATTTAGAACCCAGTCCGCCAATGTTAAAAATGGTCTCCACAACCATGGATCCGGTAAGAATACCGGCGATCATAGGTCCCACATAGGTGATAACCGGAATCAAGGCATTACGCAGTCCATGAATGAAAATGACCTTCATCTGGCTGACTCCCTTTGCACGGGCAGTACGAATATAGTCCTGTCCTAAGGCATCCAACATGGAAGTCTTGGTCAGACGGGTAATATATGCCATGGGCGATAAGGAAAGAGCCAGAACCGGAAGTACGGTCTGGTTGGTTCCGGCGCTGAATGCCTGCACCCATCCCAGCTTCATACTGAAGAAATACAATAATAACGTTGCCACAACAAAGGACGGCATGGCTGTAATTAATGTGATCAAAAATACAATAACCCGATCCGGCCATTTGTTCCGCATCAGTGCTGCGGTAGAACCAAGGACAATGCCTAATACGATTGCCAGACCACCAGCCATCAGACCAAGTTTAGCAGAAATCGGAAAGCTTTCCCCAATAATTGCTTTGATCTCACGGCCGTTTTTCAGGCTGACTCCAAGGTCGCCGGAAAGCAAACTCTTCATATATATAATGTATTGTTGCGCAACGGGTTTATCCAGGTTATAACGTGCTTCCATTGCTGCGATAACCGCAGGAGAAGACGCTTTCTCCTTATTAAACGGTCCTCCGGGAATCGCATTCATTGCAAAGAATGTGATTACGCTGATAATAAAGACCGTAAGAATTGCCATTAAAATTCGTTTACCTACGTACTTGCCCAATCTTCATCTCTCGCTTTCATTAAAATTTAACGTGTAAAGTATACTTCAAGTTGAGAAACTTTGTCAATCGACAAACAAACAGGATTGTATACAAAAATACAGGAATTCTTGTTTCCGAGTGAATAATTATACCTCATTCCTGCATATCCATATACAACCCTGAATATTCGTTATGAAACTTTGTGAAAAAATACACAAAAAGAATTTCATAAATTTTTATAAAATTTTTGCATTTCCACTTTTAAATCTTATTTCGGGGAGGTTTATAGCAGGCACAATCCCCAATTTCTTCCTCTATGCGTAAAAGCTGGTTATATTTCGCCACTCTGTCACTGCGACAGGGAGCTCCGGTTTTGATCTGTCCTGCATTCACAGCCACCGCCAGATCTGCAAGAAAGGTATCCTCTGTCTCGCCGCTCCGGTGACTGACCACTGCCTGGTAACCGTTTTTCTGTGCCATTTCAATGGCATCCAGTGCTTCCGACACCGTACCGATCTGATTGACCTTCACCAGAATGGCATTGGCCACCTGTAATTTGATGCCTGCATCCAATCGTTTGGTATTGGTAACAAAGAGGTCATCCCCAACCAGCTGGACTTTGTCCCCCAGTCTCCGGGTAAGCTCTTTCCATCCCTCCCAATCGTCCTCTGCCAGTCCGTCCTCAATGGAATAGATGGGATATTTTTCAATGAGGGTTTCATAATAGGAAATCATTTCCGCTGTATCCCGGACAACCTCCTGCCCGGTAAGTTTGCTTTCTCCGGGAAAATGGTACATCCCATCCCCCTCGTTATAAAGTTCGGAGCTTGCCACATCCAGAGCAATGAGTATGTCACTTCCCGGCTCATAGCCCGCGGCTTTTACCGCCTCTCCAATTAAATCCAGTACGGCAAAAGCATCCGGTAAATCCGGTGCAAATCCACCCTCATCTCCTACGCCGGTGGAAAGCCCTTTCTTCTGGCAGATTTTTTTCAGATTATGATAAATCTCCGCACAGATACGCAGGGCTTCCCGGAAATTGTCTGCCTTCACCGGCATAATCATAAACTCCTGGAAATCCACCGTATTGGTAGCATGCTTCCCACCATTTAAAATGTTCATCATGGGCACCGGCATAAGACGGGTAAAAACGCCACCCAGATATTGATAAAGGGGAATCCGCAAAGCCTGTGCTGCTGCTCTTGCCACTGCCATGGAAACTGCCAGTGTGGCATTTGCACCCAGATTTTCCTTGTTTTCCGTGCCATCTGTCTGAATTAAAAGCCGGTCAATCTCCAGTTGGTTTAGGGCATTCTGCCCCAGAATTACTTCATTGATTTTGGTATTGATATTATTGACTGCTTTGGTCACTCCCAGTCCCATATAGCGGGTTTCACCATCCCGCAGTTCCACTGCCTCAAATCGTCCGGTGGAAGCCCCGGAAGGAACAGCTGCTTTCGCGTGACTGTAACTTCCGGTGAGGGTATCCTTCACAGTGACGCAAGCCTCCACCGTGGGATTTCCTCTGGAATCCAAAATTTCCCTGCCTTTTACCGATGTAATCTCCAGATATGTCTTCATAAAGAAAAAGGACCTCCTATTCCGATTTATGGGATACTTCTATGCATCCCTATCATCTCTAGGCTGTCCATATCTTACTGTTTTTATAACAGATATTCCTTATTCTGCCCGAATATCCCATGCTGAAAAGCATCTACGGTAATGATCTATGCAAAAAGGTGGTGCCGACTTCTTTCCCTTCCAGAATATCATAAATCAATTCCGGCTTACGACCAAAAGAAATATGCATGGTGATACCATTTTCTGTCACCTTTCTTGCTGCCTGCAGCTTGGTATTCATACCACCGGTTCCCCGGTTACTGCCTGTCCCCTGGGCCAGTGCCAGAATGTTTTCATCAATCTTTTCCACTTTATGGATCAGTTTTGCCTCGGGATTGCTCCGGGGATTGCTGTCATAAAGTCCTTCAATATCGGAAAGGATCAGCAGTTCGTCTGCCTCCACCAGCACAGAAACAATGGCCGACAGCATATCGTTATCACCGAATACCTGTTTCTCCGATTCAATCTCGGCATAGGTAACGGAGTCGTTCTCATTGACAATAGGGATAATACCTTTCTCCAAAAGAGCGTGGAAGGTATTGGACAAATTCTGCCGTTTCTCCGGTAAGTCCACATCGGCACCGTTTAAAAGGATCTGTGCCACCATGCAGCCATACTCACTGAAACATTTGTCATAAATATGCATCAATTCACACTGTCCCACTGCTGCCGCCGCCTGTTTCATCCTAAGCTCCTTCGGTTTTTCCGGCAGATGCATTTTATTTACGCCCACGGCAATGGCGCCGGAGCTGACCAGAATCACTTCGTTTCCCTCATTATGAATGGCGCAGAGCACCTGTGCCAGTTTATCAATGGTACGCAGATCCAATGCCCCGTTTTCCATGGTCAGTGTCGAAGTTCCCACCTTCACTACAACCCGTCTTTGTTTTTTCATCGTATTCCTCATTTCTGAGCGTTATTTTTCTCTGGCATTATAGCATTTTCAGACAGTCCCTGCAACCACTTCCATCACTTTCCCACGTAGCAAAACAGCAAGTGTTCACGGTTCTCTTGTGCTTCATTCCTGTAATGCTTTGCAGCCCTGACAGCATTTATAATACTTATTAGGTATAGCAAAGATGATAGTATATATATTTTACAAGTATTTCCCGGTATGCTATAGTAAATACATAAAGATGTGACGCAGGATTGCCCCTCCATCAAACATGTGAGAAAAAGAGCGTTGACTATACAGGTCAATGCTCTTTTTGTTTTCTAACTTCTCTCTTCTCCATGTTTAAATCGTTCAATCATTTCCCAGGTCAGCGATTCCTGATTGGCATCCTCTTCAATTTCCTCCCGGGTCATCCACTGTCCCACAGATAATTCTCCATCCTCCAGCTGGATTTCATCGCTGCCATCCAGTTCCGCATAAAAGCCGAATAGCAACGTAGAAGTCAAAGACCAGGGCTGGCTTTTGTAATATCGCAGTTTTTTCACCTGAAGCCCTACTTCCTCCCGCACTTCCCGGTGCACCGTTTCCTCAATCGTCTCTCCCGTTTCAGCAAATCCGGCAATCAAGGCATATCGTGTATTCGCTCTTCCTGCGTATTTGGTCAGCAGAAGCTTATCCCCATTGGTCACCGCCACGATCACCGCGGGAGAAATCTTCGGAAATTGCTGTAAGCCACAATCCGGACAGTACAACATCCGCTCCGTCTTGGAATGTTCCAAAGTTTTACCACACCGGGGACAAAAGCGGGTAGTCCCATACCAGTTCGCCATCTGATACCCGGTGATCAGTGCAAAGGCTGTAACTCTGGGCTGCAGGGTACGAAAAATATTCACCGGTTTCCACTCCCCATGAAGCCTTCCGGCCAGTTCCATTGCACCTTCTCCCTGCACTTTCTTTTCTGTATGCGGAACGTTTCCCAGAAAGAAGCGGAAAACTTTACCGGTAGGAGCTTCGATAGCAAACAAATACTGAAATGCCATGCCCGGCAGTTCTCCGCAAAAAGGAAGTGCCGCTAACGGATTCGTCTCGTCCTCTGTCTCCCGAAGCAATACCTTATTTTCCTGATATAGCAGAGCCACATCCTCACCCTGTGGCTCTCTGTTTTCGTACTCCAACCGATAACGATACGGCTTAATATTTTGAATCATAAAAAAACCTCCGGCTTTTCTTATTCTATAAAAGCCGGAGGATGTTTTCAAGTCACAATTTATTGTTCTTGTGCCAGATCCTGTATCACCTGCTCAGGAACCTGCCCTTTCAAAAATACCATGTAGGTATAATTTCTTCTCTGGTTTGCCTCCTCTTTCCAGTAAATGTTGGCATCATAACTACTGTACGTGGCACCAATCACCCAGTTCAACAACGTGGAAGGATATAACGCTTTCATGATTTGTGCAATATCTGTCTCCTCTGTATACTGCACGGTTCTCCAGGAATAATCCGCCTCGGTTCCCTCCGGTAATGCATCCAGATTAATGGTAGGTCCATAAACCTCCAGTTCCTCTATCTGCGCTGCCTGAATATCTTCCCAGGGGAGCATGCCGTGCTCTTCCAACAGGGCAATCGTCTCCGTAAAGGAAGCATAAACCGGATAGGACCAGCTGTAGGATACGCTTTGGTTCTCACCCTTCTGAATTTCCAGTTTAAAGTTCATCTGTCCTACCGGAATATCATTTCGCATCGTATCAAAGGAACGGGCATTAAACTCTTTCCGGAAGGTGTCATATACTTCCTGGATATCCTGTCGGCTGGCTTCATAAGTACGGCTGGCGTTCTCATAATACCAGGTCATATTTCCCACCAGGTTTTCAAATTCCGGCTCGTTAAGCTGATAGCCCTCTTTCTGATAACCCTCATCTTTCAGGATTTCTTCCAGTAAGTCCCCGTCCTCATCCAGATTCAGTACAATCTGACGGTAGATATCCCTGCCGTTTTTCATGCGATAATGTACGGTTCCAAAGGTCAGTTTTTCGCCATCCCGGTTCTTACTTGTCTG
>USSP01000090.1 GCA_900557385.1 uncultured Lachnospiraceae bacterium | reverse complement strand
TTAGGAGGCTGCGCAGGCGGGAGCGGGGGAAAAAACGGCAAAAACGGAAAAGACACGGGTGGGAGCGAAAAAGGCACCTTCGAAAGCTTCTCCGGTGATTTACTGGAAAAAATATTTGTCCATTGCGGCTTCCCTGGTAATTGTGGTGGGATTGGCTTTTGGTGTGACACAGCTGCGTGCCCGGGAGTTTGCAGAAAATTCCGCTGCACCTGAGTCGTCCGCTGCCATGGACATTTCTGAGGATACCACGGAAGCCCTGCCAAATGAAATGACGGGTTCCATTATGATGGAGGAGGCAGCGGTGGAGGATTCCCCAGAAGAAAATGGTTCGCTTTCCTCTACAGCACCGGATTTGGGAGTAAATGCTGTGGAAGGTGTTGGCTCTTCTGTGGAGGATTCTGATATAGAAAATATTTCCTACGATACGATAGAGGATTTATCTGCGGCATTGGATATGCCTTTGGAGGATTTGACTAATTTACCTTTTACTGTAGACACCGTAACCTATTCCGCCTACAATGGCACGGCGGCTATCTATTATGCGGATCGTTCCAATTCCAAAATGTTGGTGTATTTAAAATGGAAGGATGACACTGCCACTTCCATGGAGGATTTCGCAGAACAGTATTCCGGAGAAAGACAGATAACGATTGACGGTTCTGAAATCTGGCTTTCAGGAAATACGGACAGCGACAGCTATCCTTATGCGTTCTGGTTTGATGGGGAGTATTGCTATCAACTGCAATTTAGAAATGGGGTGTCTGTGGAGACTTTTACAGAATTTTGGAGAAAAAATTGGGGGAAGTGATTTCCCCCTTTTTTACACCCTCCGTTTCACCATAATCTTCGGTTTGGGGTGTTCTTCCAGGAAAGTTTCGATTTCTGCAAGGAAGGTTTCCCCGTAACGTTCATATTTGGCCTGTGCCACACCGGGAACCTGGAGCATTTCTTCTTTGTTGCCGGGTCGGCGCACACTCATCTGCAATAAGGTATTATCCGTAAAGACCACATAAGCCGGGGCATGCTCCCGTCTGGCAATGTCGGCACGCAGTTCCCGCAGACGCTCGAAGAGTTCTCCATCTCCTGCGGCGTAGTTAAGCTGCACGGAGGTCGTCTTTTTGACAACTTTTTTCGGAGCTGCTGCCTTTTCCAGTTCTTTCGGAAGCTTGATCAGCAATGGTTCTTTCGTATGGAAAAATTGCATTCCTTTGTCTGTAAGCTGCAAAATCGGAAATTCATCATCCGATGCACGCACATAATCCTGTGCCAGCAGTTCTCCCATAATCTTTTTCAATTTCACAAGGCTTGTCCGCTTTTCCACGCCGTAGTAGGCACTTTCTTCCAAATGCCAGCGATGCACCCTCTCCGTACTGCTGCCCCGCAGCACATCCAGAATCAGCGTCTGTCCGAACCGTTCTCCGGTGCGGTAGATGCAGTGGAGGATATTCTGGGCGGACTCCGTCACATCCACTTCCTCGAACTGAGTGAGGCAATTGCTACAGTTACCGCAGTACCCACCCTTATATTCTCCGAAATATTTCAGCATATATTCCCGGAGGCAGTCTCCGGTCATGCAGTAATAGGTCATCTTTTTCAGCCGTTGGCGGTCTTTTTCCTGAATTTCCAGCAGAGTTTCCTCATCCAGTTCCTCATTTTCCTTATCATGGCTGATGAGAAATTCGTTGGTTCGCACATCCTGTCCGCTGTAAAGCAAAATACACTCAGAGGCCAGCCCATCACGTCCGGCGCGTCCAGCCTCCTGGTAGTAGCTCTCCAGATCCTTGGGCATATTGTAGTGAATGACATAGCGCACATCCGGCTTGTCGATGCCCATACCGAAGGCGTTGGTTGCCACCATAATCCTTTTCCTGTCGTAGATAAAATCCTCCTGGTTGCGGTGGCGTTCCTCATCCTCCAGCCCCGCATGATAACGGGTTGCAGAAAAACCTGCATTGTTCAGTCTTTCGCAGACCTCTTCCACCAGTTTTCGGGAAATGCAGTAAATGATCCCACAATCCTTGTCGTGCTCAATGACATAGGACAAAACTTCTCCAAATTTATCCTTGGGGGTGCGTACTTCAAAGTAGAGATTTTGCCGGTCAAATCCTGTGGTAATCTGAAATGGTTTACATAAGTTTAGGATTTCCACTACATCTTTTTTGACCGCATCGGTAGCTGTGGCAGTAAAGGCTCCCAGTACCGGGCGTTTGGCAAGCTGGTCAATGAACTGGGTAATTTTCAGATAGCTAGGACGGAAATCCTGTCCCCACTGGGATACGCAGTGTGCCTCATCCACCGCCACGAAGTCGATGGGTGCCGTCCTGGCAAAGGATAAAAAGGAGTCCGTCAGCAAACGTTCCGGTGCCACATAAATGATTTTGTATTTTCCTGTTTTGGCATATTCCAGTGCCTTGAAATACTGACCTTGTGTCAGTGAGCTGTTGAGGTAAGCGGCATAGACACCCACCCGGTTCAGCTGCGCTACCTGATCTTTCATCAGGGAAATCAAGGGGGATACCACAATGGTAATTCCTGCAAAAAGAAGTGCCGGGATCTGATAACAGATGGATTTCCCGGCACCGGTGGGCATGATTCCAAAGGCATTCTGATGGGAAAGCAGGGCGTCGATAATCTGTTCCTGTCCTTCCCGGAAGGAATCATAGCCGAAATATTGTTTTAAAACCTGATATTTATCCATGAAAGGTGTGTTCCTTTGTTCTGAGTAAGTTAAAATGAATCGGGAAAGGTTTCCCGTAACAATATGTAGTGTATCATAACAAAATCCAAATGTACATTGAAGAGGAGGAACTCAAATGAATGCAGCACCAGTTAACACCAACGCCACATTATTCTGTGACTATTACAAGCAGTGGATTTCCGTCTATAAAGAGGGAGCCATCCGACCTGTTACCATGCGTAAGTATCTCATGGCTCATCAATGGCTGGAACAGTTAATCCCTGAACTTGCCTTAGAAAACCTCGATCGATTTGCATATCAAAAACTTCTCAATGATTATGCCACTTCCCATGAGCGGCAAACCACCATGGATTTCCACCATCACCTCAAATGTGCCATTCTTGATGCCGTTGACGAGGGACTCATTGAAAGAGACCCCACGCGCAAAGCTATCATTAAAGGGAAAACACCTCGAGATAAGAAACCTAAATACCTCAATCAATATGAACTTCATAAATTGTTGGATCACCTTGACTTAAAATCAGAAGTGAATCTGGATTGGCTTATCTTATTGATAGCAAAGACAGGAATGCGCTTTTCTGAAGCCTTAGCCCTTACTCCAAAAGATTTTGACCTTTCACACCAAATGCTTTCTGTTTCCAAAACATGGGATTACAAAAATCACAGTGGTTTCCTTCCTACCAAAAACAAATCATCCGTGAGAAAAATCCCATTAGATTGGCAGACTGTTATGCAATTTGCAGAACTTGTAAAGGATTTACCGGAAGATAAGCCCATCTTTGTCCATGGAAAAATCTATAATTCTACCGTAAACAATCGACTCGTCAAACATTGTAAAGAAGTTGAAATCCCAATCATTTCTATCCATGGATTAAGACACACCCATGCATCACTATTATTATTCGCCGGTGTATCAATCGCCAGTGTGGCACGAAGATTAGGACACTCTAATATGGCAACAACCCAGAAAACATACTTACATATCATTCAGGAATTGGAAAGCAAGGACATTGATTTGATTATGCGATCCTTGTCCAATTTAAGCTGAATCCTTCTCCGTCATATTTGATACTGCTAGGGTGAAAGCTTGCAGAAAACAACGCTGCAAGCTTTCTTGCAAATTACTCAAGCAGTGGACTGATTTCCGGCATCAATACTTCTTTGAATTCTTTTATCAGCGCTCCGTTAAACTTAAATTTCGGAAGCGGATCGGGAGTGACTGCTTTATAGGCTTTATAGTCCGCAAGCTCTTTTAATTTATTTTCGTTGGAAAGTTCTCCCTCTTTGAAATTGTACGTTTCGTATTTTACATCCTCAAAGGGTACAAACCATTTCGCAGCAAACTTTGCGATTTCCTTATCAATTGTAGCAAAGCGCATTTGATTGATAATAGTAGCCATATCCTGCCCCATAAATCTGGCTTTATCCTGCTCAATCTCTCCTAACACCTGCAGTAGCAAATCACTTAATTTGGGATTGTCCTCTGCAAATTCCTTCACGATTTCTTTTAGCTGCAAGAGCTTATGTTCAAACTCAATCTCGTCAAATTCCACATCCTTTTGATCCAGAAAATCAACAAATCCCTGCAACAATCCAACAATGTATTCAAAATCAATTTTAAATTTACTATATGCTACTAAATCATAATCATCTCTGATGGGATCTTCATCCGTACCATCCGGTGAATCCTTTTCTAATTCTTTTATTACATTATTGTAAATTGCAGCATAATCTTCATAGATTTCCTGGCTAAACTCAAATTCATCCAGCAAACCCGGTTCGTATGTGGAAAAGGATTTCAAATGAGCAAAATCATGATCCAAATCTCGAAACAAGTGGATAAATGTCTTCTTTTGTTTTGGGGACAAACACATGACATCCACAGGTGTAGGCGCGAAAGTTCTTATGGTTTTTAATGACACAGAAAAGTTTTCCAGCACCGTGTCCCAGTCCTCTGCTATTGCCTTACCGATACCTCCCTTGGAATATAAAACAAGTGCATCGTTTATCTTTTTCTTATATTCTATTGGATTTCTGAACGTTACAATTTGCCCGTATTCTTTATTTTGATCATACAGGCGGTTCGTTCTGGAGAACGCTTGTATTAACCCTTGTGGACTCATAGGCGCTCTATCAATGAAGAGCGTTGACAAGCACGGTGCATCAAATCCGGTAAGTAAACGGTCTACAACAATGACAAGGTCTACCTGCTGTTCCCTATCCATGTAACGTTTTTCTTTTCTGGCTAAGCGGTCATTTAAATTGCCATTGTATGCGCTTAATCCTTCCATTGCATATTTTGTTCCATAATTCTTATTGTAATATGCAAGATATCGTTTCATAGCATCCTGATTCGTCTGAGATGCCTCTTCGTTCTCTGAAACAGAAAAAGTAATTGCAACTTTTGGAAAATCGGGGAGAACCTTTTTGACCTCATCACAGATTTTCAATTCGTCATCGCCAGCTTTGATTTTTAAAATCATATCATAATATTTCTGGGCAACCGATATGGATTCCACTGTAAGCATCGCCTCATAGGTCTTTCCTCTTCCGTTCTGCATACCAAACTTAGCAAGTGACTGATTAAGCAACACGTTCAAAACATTTCTCATATGATTTTCGCTGTGATAATATTTGTCTTCCTCATCTACAGGGATGCTCTTAGGTCCGAGGTTTTCTACATTAAACCCTAATACTGCTCCATCGTGAATGGCTTCTTTTATCGTGTAGCTATGCAGACACGATCCATATAATTCTTCCGTCGTCTGTGCCAAATCACCTTTCTGCTCATACTTGTTTTCTTCAAAAATGGGAGTTCCTGTAAAGCCAAACCAAATTGAACGATTGAAAAATCTCTCGATATCTCTTTTGGTCTGTGGTGTCACAGCTCGATGACATTCATCTACAACAAAAGCGACTTTTAGTGATTTTATCTTACTATATTCCTTTGTACCCTCTTTTAGTCTGCGATTTATCATAACCTGCATCTTCTGACGCGTGGTTACAATCATTTGCCTGTTATCATCTGCCAGTTTCTTTATTAAACTGCCCACATGTTCTGTATCATCTACATCAATTGTATCGTTATCTGCATAGGATTGAAATGCTCCCTTTGTTTGTAAATCCAAGTCTTTTCTGTCTATTAAAAAGATTGTCTTTTGAATAGAGGGTATATCCATAAGCAGATTTCTCGTAGCCTTATAAGAGGTCATTGTCTTTCCCGATCCGGTTGTATGCCAGATATATCCTGATTTTCCAACTTTGGAAGCCTCTCTCATCGCTTCAATTGCATGAATTTGATAAGGTCGTAAAATAAGCAGCTTTTTCTTATCATTATCAAGCACTGTATATTGTGTTACCATCTCATGAGCTTCGGGTATTCTGAGTACAGTCTGCGCAAAGTCAAGATAATCACATACTGGTTTATTTTCTCTGTCAATCCAGCCTGTCAGAAACTTTTTGTTTAATTCGGTATCTCTGGCTGCTGAAAAATATTTGGTATCCACAACATTGCTGACAACAAACATCTGAACATTAGAGAAAATCCCTCTAAACTTTCCCTCTGCGATATATTTCTTTATTTGATGATATCCTTCTATATAAGAATGTTCCTTATTCTTTAGTTCAATATGAATCATGGGGATTCCGTTAATAAGAAGTGTCACATCAAAACGCCGGTTTCTCCCTTCTTCATCCTCTTCGTTCTTAAAAGACTGGTACTGGTTTATCACTTCGTAGACACTGGTTCCACCCGCAACATGTTCATTGTTCAGAACAACAAGATGGAGCGTCTCGTTTCCTCTTTGTACATGAACATAGACTTTTCCATTTTCTCCAACCATCCACTTTCCTGCGTCATAAAAGGATGCATGGGATAAATCATTCTTGATTTTTGCAAACTCTGATTCACTCAGTGGAACATCTTCTAATTTCGCCTTATTGTTTTGTTCAAGGATATATTTAAAATTATTCCACAAGTCATCTTCCGTCCTAATATCCGGTCGGTAAGTCCATTGTGAATCACTACTGCAAAGCTGTTCAATCAGTCTTTTTTCAATTGTGGATTCTAATTCTGCCATCGTCATTAGTCCTTTCTTTGAAAAGTGTTTTCTTTTGTATCATGCACTGTCCCAACATATTCTTCGCCATACTGTTCACCAATATACTGTGCTGCTGCAGCAACCGCCTCATCAGCAATTCTTGTGGAATCAGTTCTTAAATATGTGATTATACCTATAGTTCCTCTGCCCGCAATATCGACGCCTTCATAAAGCTGTTGTGCCAGCCTCATAGTTTTCTGTGTAGCAAAATTCAGCTGTTTTGCAGCTTCCTGCTGAAGTGTACTTGTTGTAAAAGCAAGAGGTACTTTTTTAATCTTCTCTCCATGCTTTACGCTTTCAACACTAAAATCACTCTTTTTAACTTCTTCTATAATTTTTTCAGCCTGTTCGCCGTTTTTAACATCAATTTTACCGTTCTCATCGCCGTAAAATTTTGCTTTAACTGTATTCTTTTCACCTTTTATATTGACATCTGCATCTATCGTCCAATATTCATCAGGTATAAATGAATTAATCTCATCTTCTCTGTCGCATATGATTCTTAATGCAACAGACTGCACTCTTCCGGCACTGAGACCTCTTTTAATCTTAGCCCATAAAAGCGGACTTATCCTGTAGCCTACCATTCTGTCAAGCACACG
>USSP01000089.1 GCA_900557385.1 uncultured Lachnospiraceae bacterium | reverse complement strand
ATTCTGCAACTGGCTGGTGCGGGCTTCTGCATCTGCCTTTAATTTAGCAACAAGATCAGGGTTTGCGTACTGTGTCTTGCCGGTAGAGGCAGCATTTGCAGTTTTCTCTGTGTTGCTTTTTTCATAAACAACGCCGCTGTCTGCAACTGTTGTGCCGGTAGCGGTATTTTCTGCGGATTTCTCCGCGTTCTTTGTTTCTTTGGCACTGCTGGTATAAGAAGTATAAGCAGTACTGGTTGACTCGGTAATTCCGTTTACGCTCATCATTTCCTCCATTCTGGTCGGTTGGCAAAGCCAACGCGGGCATTCCATGCCCTTGCCACATTTTTTGCTATCTTTCTACTTCTTATATCGGATTGTCAGTATGAAATATTAGGGGAAAAGGAAAATTTTCTTTTTTGCCGGTTTTTGCAGCAGCATTGACAAATAAAACAAGATTGTATAAAATTAAGTACAATTCGTGTATACAATCGAGAGGGAATATGATTCAACAGATACAAAAAAAGGCGTATGCCAAAATTAATTTGGGACTGGATGTGCTGCGGCGCAGACCGGATGGTTATCATGAAGTGAAGATGATTATGCAGACCGTGGATTTGTTTGACCGGCTCACAATCTGTAAAAGCGAACAGCCGGGGATCACCTTTACCATGGAAGCGGAAGGGCAGGCGGTGACCTCCTTAGTCCCTGTAGACGACACCAATTTGGTCTGTAAGGCGGCCAGAAAACTGATAGAGAAGCATCCCATAAAGGAGGGTGTACATTTTGTCCTTCAGAAAAACATACCGGTGGCAGCCGGCATGGCAGGAGGAAGCACCGATGCAGCCGCAGCGCTTGTCGGTATGAATGAGCTCTTCGACATGCAGCTTTCCGTGGAGGAACTTCAGAAGATCGCCGTGACCATTGGGGCGGATGTGCCATACTGTGTTGTTGGGGGGACGGCATTATCCGAAGGTATTGGGGAGAAACTGACCAGACTTACGGCACCACCGCAGTGCGGTCTGGTGATCGTTAAGCCTGCAGTCAGTGTATCCACCAGATATGTGTATGAAAATCTCCATGTGGAAACGCTGGAACATCATCCGGACATTGACGGCATGGTGGAGGCTCTGCAGACCGGAAATCTTGCAGGTATCACAGAACGTATGGAAAATGTACTGGAGCGTGTTACGGTCAAGGAGTATCCTTTAATTGCCCGGGTGAAGGAAAATCTGGAAACATTGGGGGCGAAGAAGGCACTTATGAGCGGAAGCGGGCCTACGGTATTCGGTGTTTTTGAGGATGCGACCGAGGCAAAAGCAGCGGCTGAAGCCATGGAACAGAGTATCCTGAAAAAGAACGGGCAGATTACGCAGATTATTGCCACCGGCTTTTATGAACCGGATAATTACGGAAAGGAGCAGGAATGAGCGACTCTCTGACTTTAAATAGTAATGAAGAATTTCTGCCCTTACGGGATGTGGTGTTTGATACCCTGCGTCAGGCAATTCTTACAGGACAGCTGCAGCCGGGAGAACGTCTGATGGAGATCCATCTGGCCGATAAACTGGGAGTCAGTCGTACCCCGATCCGTGAAGCAATCCGCAAACTGGAACTGGAAGGGCTGGTAACCATGATTCCCCGCAAAGGCGCGGAAGTAGCGCGGATTACGGAGAAAAACTTAAAGGATGTACTGGAGGTACGTCGGGCACTGGATGCCCTTTGTGCCGAACTTGCCTGCGACCGGATTACCAATGAAGAAAAATCAAAATTAAAAGAGGCATGCAATGCCTTTGAGGAAGCGACCAGGACCAAGGATGCCAGGGTGATTGCCCAGGCAGATGTGGCACTTCACGATATCATTGTAGAGGCAACGGGAAATGATCGCCTGATCCAGCTGATTCATAATCTGTCTCAGCAGATGTACCGGTATCGCTTTGAATATATCAAAGATGAAAGCCAGCATGATACGCTGATGAAGGAACATCGGGTTATTTATGAAAGCATTATAAATAATGATAAAGAGACGGCGGCGAGGGCTGCCAAGCTCCATATCGATAATCAGGAAGCTTCTATTCTCCGGCAGATTCGAGAGGAAAATGCTGCACAGGAAAAGAAAAAGAATGGCAGCTTCTAAGAAAATGATTATGTTCCCATAAACAGGGAATACTTCCTAACAGAAACCGGAATTGCCAGATACTGGAAAAGGTTATGTCAGGAGGATCAATAGAATGAACAGACAGATCAGGATTTTGCTGGGACGCTTATTATTACTGGGAGCATATAGTGGATTTTTCTGGGGAATCATCTACCCGGAGCTATGTCTGACGGAAGATATCTGCGTGGTGGCGGAAGGGGAAAACATCGATCCCGGACAGCTTCCGGAAGAACTGGAGCAGGCAATCCGGGAGGGAAGAGTGGAAATCCGTTTCAGCCTGCTGGAAACCTGGAAAGAATGGTTGGAGCAATAGCTGTCTGACTGATAGATTGGAATGAAATAGGATGAAAAAGGAAGTAACCGTTGAACTTTTGGGAATACAGGACCGGGAGGGGGAAGAGGAACGGGTGGAAACCCGGACCCAGGGAACTTATTGTTTCCGGGGAAATAGTCACTATATCAGCTATGAAGAGGAAATGGCGGAACTGCCCCAGAAAGTGAAAACACTTCTTCATATCGGCAGCGGCAGCGTTTTCCTGACAAAACGGGGAGCCGTCCAGGTAAAAATGGAATTGATTCCGGGGAGAAGAACCCAGTGTATGTACCGGACACCCTTTGGAACGATTCCGATGGAAATCGAGACGAAATGCGTGGAGATTATAGAGGAAGAAGACAGATTGCTGGCATCAGCACAGTATGATCTGGAATCAGCCGGAATCCGGCTATCCACCTGCCGGCTGGAAATGTGTATTGCATCAAAAAAGGACTGCTGATTGGCAGTCCTTCTTTTTCTTATTTAACCGGTTTTGCTCCGGCCTTTTCCTGTGCTTTTTCCAAAGCCTGACGGAATTTACTCTTTTTCTTCTTAGGCTGATCGGAAGTGATCTTACCGTGAAGTCCCTTTACATCGGTAATGTAGATACCGCTGACCGTTGCCTTTACTTCCTTCTTAACCGGGATGGAATCAAAGATTCGCTCATCGGCTACCAGAGACATAATCTGGGGACCGATCTTGGCCTTTACGATAGGAAGCTTGGAACCACGCATCAGCTTCGGAGCCTGATCCAGTACCATTTGCGGTAGACCGGCATCCTTTAGTTTCATTCGCTTTTTATCAATGATTAACATGGAAACTGACTGCTTGGCAGCTTCAATCTGCGCCTGCTGCTCAGCCTGTTTCTTCTGAGCTTTCTTGCCAAGGAAGATCAGAACTCCTAAAATGACTGCCAGAACAGCGACAATCACTAATAATACAATAACCCATGTCGGCATTTTGCTACCTCCTATATTGAATTGAACGAAATGTATTATAGCAAAAAAGGCTTTTAATAGCAAGGGCTTTGTGGTACAATATCAACCGATTACTATTGATGGGGGATTATAACCATAATAGAAAGAATGGAGTAAACAGACATGAAGAAGAAATTAGCATTACTGCTTGTAGCAGCAATGACCATCAGTAACCTGACCGCTTGCGGCAGCAGCCAGAGTGAGACCACCGAAACCGGTGAGTCTGCAAGTGTCGCAGAAACTACCGAGAGTGCAGTAACAGATGAGACGGCAGCCACCACAGAAGATGCAGATTCTGCACTTTTAGATACCATTGCACCGGATCAGATTCCGGTTGAGGATTATGTAGAACTTGGAGATTACGAAAATCTTACCGTAACAGTAGCACCTGCTGCCGTATCCGAGAGCGATATTGATGATTACATTACCAGGGCATTACAGAGTGCCACGACTCCGGAGGCTGGAGTTACGGACCGTGCTCCTGTTGATGGTGATACCGTAAATATCGACTATGTGGGTAAGATGGACGGAGAAGCTTTTGATAACGGAAGCGACACCGGCTACAATCTGACATTGGGTTCCGGCAGCTTTATTGACGGTTTCGAGAGCGGAATCGTAGAAAAGAAGATTATGCCCGGAGAAACCGCTGATATTGATGTAACCTTCCCGGATCCGTACCAGAACAATCCTGATTTTGCAGGAAAACCCGCAGTCTTTACCGTAACCATAAACTTCATTGTGGCAACCCTGGATGATTTTAATGATACCATGGCACATGCATTGAATGAGGACTGCAATACGGTTGAAGATTACAGAGCCTATGCAGAAGAACAGCTAATGGCGAGTGCAGAAGAAGAGCATGATAATGCAGTGCAGGATGCCATTTTAACCGAGTTTGTGGATAATTGCACCTTTACCGATGCAGAGATTCCTGAGGAAGTAGGAAACATCTGGTTTAACCAGGTATATCAGAACATTCTGTCACAGGCTGACTACTATTCCATGTTATACCAGATGGATCGAGAAACTTTTGTAAAATACTACTATGGCTATGACAGTCTGGCAGAGTTACGTGTGATGTTAGGCTCCAATAAGCAGGAATATGCAAAACAGTTTGTAGCAATTCAGGCAGTAGCCAATAAAGAGGGGATTAGCGTAACCGAGGATGAGGTTATGGCACAGCTTGAAGAAACAGCACAGCAGTATGGTTATGAGTCCACAGACGATCTGGTGGAAGCAGGCGTAGACTTAGAGGCTCAGCGTTTTATCATGGTTTATAATCAGGTAATGGATTTGCTGAAAGCACATACCACTGTCATCGACAAGGAAGTAACAGAGTAAATAAACGGGGGGATGAACAAAATGGAACTGACCGAAATCAGAGAGTTATACCGCAACAGAGAAGCATTTACCGACAAGGAAGTAACTGTAGGAGGCTGGGTTCGCAGTAACCGCGATTCCAAAACCTTTGGTTTTATTGTAATCAATGATGGAACCTTCTTTGAAACCTTACAGATTGTATACAGTGACAAGCTGGCAAACTTTGATCAGATTGCAAAGCTGGGTGTCAGTGCAGCCATTGTGGCAAGAGGAAAAATCGTGGCAACACCTAATGCCAAGCAGCCTTTCGAGATGCAGGCAGAGGAGATTATTCTGGAAGGCGCATCCGATCCGGATTATCCGTTACAGAAAAAGCGTCACACCTTTGAGTATCTCCGTACGATTCCTCATTTAAGAGCGCGTACCAACACGTTTCAGGCGGTATTCCGTGTGCGTTCCCTCATTGCTTACGCAATCCATACGTTTTTTATGGAGCGGGGCTTTGTCTATGTTCATACACCGCTCATCACTTCCAGTGACTGTGAGGGTGCGGGGGAAATGTTCCAGGTAACCACGCTGGATATGAACGAACTGCCGAAGAATGAGGATGGCAGTGTGGATTACAGTCAGGATTTCTTTGGCAAACAGACGAATCTTACCGTATCCGGGCAGTTGAATGTAGAGACTTATGCCTTTGCCTTTAAGAATGTATACACCTTCGGACCTACCTTCCGTGCAGAAAATTCCAATACCACCCGCCATGCGGCTGAGTTCTGGATGATTGAGCCGGAAATCTGTTTTGCAGATCTTACCGATGATATGGTTTTGGCAGAGAGCATGCTGAAATTCGTTATCCGTTATGTGTTGGAGAATGCACCGGAAGAGATGAATTTCTTCAATCAGTTTATCGACAAGGGACTGTTGGAGCGTCTGAATCACGTGGTAAATTCCGATTTCGGACATGTTACCTATACAGAAGCCATTGAACTGTTGGAGAAACATAACGATAAATTCGATTATAAGGTATTCTGGGGCTGTGATTTACAGACCGAGCATGAGCGTTACCTTACCGAGGAAATCTTCAAACGTCCGGTATTTGTGACGGATTATCCGAAGGAGATTAAAGCGTTCTATATGAAATTGAACGAGGATGGTAAGACCGTAGCAGCGATGGATTGCCTCGTGCCCGGTATCGGCGAGATTATCGGGGGCAGCCAGCGTGAAGATAATCTGGAGATTCTGGAGAAACGTATGGAAGAATTGGGACTGAAGAAAGAAGATTACCAGTTCTATCTCGATCTTCGTAAATATGGCTCTGTCAGACATGCAGGCTTCGGACTGGGCTTTGAGCGTTGTGTTATGTACCTCACCGGTATGGGCAACATCCGTGATGTCATTCCCTTCCCTCGTACTGTAAATAACTGCGAATTATAAGAGTAAGCTGTTATAAAATTTTAAGACAAGCTTCCCGGAGCAATGTTCTCTGGGAAGCTTTTTTATGCTATACTGAATGTGAGAAAACAAAAGCAGGCGACTGCGAACGCAGAAATTTGAGGATGACTTATGAAGAAGAAAATACAACAGTTTCTGGCACTGGGCATGGCGTTCTCTCTGTTTATGGGGACAGCTTTTTATGTTCAGGCAGATCAGATCTCGGATCTGCAGCAGCAACAGAAGGAAAACCAGAATAAATTAAATGATGTGAACGATAATATTGATGATATTTCTGCCCAACAGGAACTTGTGGATGAAGAGATTGCCGATCTGGACGCGGAACTGATCAATATGATGACCACCATCGGGGTACTGGAAGATGATATCCATCAGAAAGAGGCAGACATCGATGTGGCACGGGCGCAGTATGAGGAAGCAAAGACCAGCGAGGAAGCCCAATACGATGCCATGAAGGTACGCATGAAGTACATGTATGAGAAAGGGGATGACTCCTATCTGGAGTTGCTTATGGAGGCTACCAGTGTCTCCGATATGCTGAATAAGGCGGAGTATGTGGAAAAGCTTTATGAATATGACCGTACCCTGCTACAGGAGTATGTGGATACAAAGGAAGAAATCGCAGAAATTCAGACAAATCTGGAACAGCAAAAGGCAGATTTAGAGGCTGATAAGGCGGATTTGGTGGAACAACAGACTTATCTGGATCAGCTTCTGACAGAGAAAAAAGCAGTTTCTGCGGATTATGATGCCCAGATTGCTGCCGCGAAAGCGCAGGCATCCAAGTTGAAAAAAGCCATAGCGGAGGAAGCCAAGCAGATTAAGAAGCTTCAGGATGAGGAAGCCAGAAAGAAAGCCACTGCCCAGGTGGTAAATGGTACTTATACGGTAAAAGCCTTTGATACCTCTATTATTTCCAGCTCGGCAGGCAGTGATTTAGGCAAAAAGATTGCCATGTATGGCTGTCAGTTTATCGGAAATCCTTATGTACCGGGAGGAACCAGTCTCACCAATGGAGCAGACTGCTCCGGCTTTATCTACCGGATTTACAGTGATTTTGGCTATAAAGTGCCCCGGAATTCTTATTCATTAAGAAGCGCCGGCACTGCGGTGGATTATGCCAACGCGCAGCCCGGCGATGTGATTTGTTATGAAGGTCATGTGGCGATGTATGTGGGTGGCGGCTATATTGTTCACGCCAGCACCCAGAAAACCGGTATCAAAATCAGCAAAGCGACTTACCGTCCAATTCTTACCGTGCGCCGCATTATTTAACGGCGGGGGGGGTGGGGGTGTATGTTTTAT
>USSP01000088.1 GCA_900557385.1 uncultured Lachnospiraceae bacterium | reverse complement strand
AGAGAGAATTTGCGGAAGCTGCCGCAAAGAAACAGGCTGCAGAGGCGGCAAACGGCATCGGAAGTATCGGCAAGAGATTCACCGACAAGGCAGAAGACCTGATGGGAAGACTTGCAGAATGGATCAGGGAATTTTTACAGGACCATCCTATGCTGCTGGTGATTGCTTTGGTAGTTCTGATTGTGGTTCTGGTAATCTCCGGAGCATTATCATCCTGTTCCATGATGGCAGGCGGAGTGAACACTACCACAATTACTACTTCCTTTACGGCAGAGGATTCAGACATTCTGCAGGTGGAAGCAGATTATGTGGAACTGGAAGCAGATTTGCAGGAAACCATAGACAATATCGAAACAGACCATCCGGGGTATGATGAGTACAATTATTCCCTTGCGGAGATCTCCCACAATCCGTTTGAACTGACGGCACTGCTTACGGTGCTTTATGAGAATTACACCCCTTCCCAGGTGCAGTCCATGTTACAGACCATTTTTGATTACCAGTATACAGTGACCATGACGGAAGTGGTGGAGACCAGAACGAGAACGGAAACCAGGTGGCATTATGTGACATATTACCGGGATGAAGAAAGAACCGGGTACCGGATGGTAAACGGAAGATTGGAGTCTTATACCTATACGGTTTCGGTTCCTTATCAGGTTTATGAATCCTATCAGGTTGAGGTGGAATATGACTATTACATTCTCAACACCACACTGACCAACCATGGGATTTCCGCGGCAGTAAATGCCCTAAACCTTACGGAAGACCAGATGCAGCGGTATATGATCCTTCTTGAAACAAGGGGAAATAAGCCGGACATCTTTGGAGATAACGTGTATGCCAATCCGGGAGTATCTGAGGAGTATGAGAATTATGCGGTACTGGGGAATATCTGACAGACCAGCAGTTTGCCAGGATGCTTAATGAAGCGGAAAAGTATCTCGGTTATCCGTATGTATGGGGAGGATCTTCCCCAAGCACAAGCTTTGACTGTTCCGGATTTGTAAGCTACGTCATAAACAACTGCGGAAACGGATGGAATTATGGAAGACTTACGGCCAACGGATGGAAAAATGCGACAGCAAGAGAGGCTGCTTCCGATGTGAAGCCGGGTGACCTGGTATTCTTTCAGGGAACCTACAACACATCCGGTGCATCCCATGTGGGAATCGTGGTAGATCCGGTAAATAAGATTATGGTTCATTGTGGAAACCCTATTCAGTATGCATCCTATGACACGGCATACTGGAGGGCGCACGCCTACTGCTATGGCAGGATTCAGTAACAATTATTACAGCGCTCCTTTGGGGGCACTTTTTGAATGGAGGAAAGGAAATGTACGCAAGATTAGACAAGCTCCGCGAAGATCTTCAAAAAGCAATCGCAAAGAGAGATGAAGCGGAGAAAAAGGTGAAGCAGCTGCAGGCAAAGCTCAAGGAAGAGGAGAACCAGCAGATTGTGAGTGATGTTGCATCCTACAATTTAACTCCTGAACAGCTGGCACAGTTTTTACAGCTGGCAGGCAGCGGGAAATTGCAGGAATTGTTAAACGGTGAGCTAAAAATGCCTGAACCTGTAACCATGAATCATGCCGGGGATAAGCCGGCGGAGGATGAGGAAAATCTGTTTGATGAGAATGAGGAGGATGATCAGGATGAAGATAACTAAGATGATGAAGAAATGTGTATCAGGAGTGCTTGTTGGCATGACTGCATTAGTGGGATTTGCACCACTTCCTGTATTCGCACAGGGGAAAGAAGCGGAGTGTATCTGTGAGGAAAAATGCACGGAGGACTGCATCAATGAGGACTGCGAAGTCTGTATCTATGATTACCATTACTGTGAAGGAAAAGAAACAGAAAAGGAGCCGGAAGAGGAAAGCTATGGACCGCTTACCCCTGATGGAAATATGAACCTGGTAGATGACTATGGTTCCTTTGAGGCCGGCGGCAAGCAGTTCATTACGTTGACTACGAAATCCGGCAACTTCTTCTACATTATCATTGATCGTGATGATAAGGGAACCGAGACTGTTCATTTCTTAAATCTGGTGGATGAATCAGATCTTCTGGCGTTAATGGAAGATGAAGAAGTGGAAGCATATATGGCATTCCAGGGTATGACCGGGACTGAAGAACAGCCATCGGAACTGGAAACAACCGTAGAGGAAGTAAAGGAAGAGCCGAAGGAAGAGGAACCGGAAGCCCAAAAGAAAAGCCCGAATGTGACAGGAATCATGGGAGTAATCCTTATTCTGGCATTAGGCGGTATTGGAGGATTTATGTACTTTAAGTCCGGAAAGGCAAAGAAAAAGCAGGATGCACCGGATCCGGATATGGATTATCTGGATGATGACGATGAGGACTATCTGGATGCTCTGGATGAGGAGCCAGAAGAGGAAGACCGTTCAGAGGAGGAAGACGATGGCGAGGAAGAGTAGATATCTTGGATATGCAAAAGGAGTCCTGAAGATCGGGAATAAGAAAAGAAGGACTTCCACAAAGGAATCCGTGCTGACAAGGCTGAAAAAGTTAAGGGATAAGGACTTTTCCATGACCATCCCTGTTGCAGAAGGAAACCCGGATGAACATTAGCGGGATTCGTCCAAGGAAGGGCTTTTATGATTCTGTCATAGCACAGGAGTCGGAAAAAGAGAGGGTGTACAAACTGAATCAGGTGGCTATCCGTTTGGTGGATATGCCACCTCTTTTAAGTGATACTCCGATGGATGGGCCGGAAGCAGCTGTTAAGGTCATGGCAGATATGCTGAAGGACTATGACAGAGAGATTGTGGCAATCGTAAATCTACAGTCAGACGGGCGGCCAATCAACATGAACGTGGTAAGCATGGGAGCACTGGACCAGTCAATCGCGCATCCAAGGGAAATCTTTAAGAGCACATTCCTGTCAAATGCAGCTTCCATAATGCTGGTTCATAACCATCCGTCAGGGAGACTGGTGCCGAGTTCTGAGGACATTGTTCTTACGGACAGGGTAAAGCAGTTAAGTGACTTGATTGGGGTCAGGTTTTTAGATCATGTCATTGTCGGACAGGGAAAGGATTACTATTCCTTTCACCAGAAGGAGCAAATGCCGCTGTCTTCGTTAAAACTGACGAAGGATTTGAATGATATTGAATTGGAGGGATTTAGAGTGGCGGAAAATACAGTACAAAAAGAAGCAAAGATGACTGCAACGCTTACTGTTGCGGAATGCAGCGAATTTCATTCGATGGGGGAAGAGCATACCAGCATCAAGACTGTTAAGGAAGCGATGGAGATATTTGAAAGCATTCCTCCGGAGTGCATGAATGGCATACCGGCGATTGGAGTGTGTGTGGCAAATGAAGAGGCACCGGAGCTGTTTAGCGAGATTGATATTTTTAATGGCAAAAGGTTTGACATGGAGACTTTATCCTATGTGCCTGAGATCAGAAACAACTGGGATGCACAGAAGCTGATTGCGGAGCTGATCCATGCATATCCGGAAGCGGAAATCGTGGGAGAGATCCCGGAGGGAATACAGAAGAAAATTCAGTTCATTGAGTCCAGGGAGAAACAGGCCGACCAGTTAAAGGCTGTAACTGACCAGCTGGAGAAAGGCGTTGTGGAGGTATTTCAAAGCGACAAATACAAACAGTTCCTGGACACAATGGCGAAATTTCCCCGATATTCCGTAAACAATTCCATTCTGATTATGATGCAGAGACCGGATGCAAGTCTCTGTCAGAGTTTTACCGGATGGAAAGAGATGGGAAGGTATGTAAAAAGGGGAGAAAAGGGTATCAGTATCCTTGCCCCTGCGCCATACAAGATTGAGAGGGAACAGACCAGACTGGATGACAAGGGAAAGCCGGTGCTTGTTGCAGACGGGGAGCCGGTAACGGAAAAGGTGGAAGTAACCATCCGTGCCTTTAAGGTGGTGAAGACGTTTGACGTATCACAGACAGACGGGAAGGAACTTCCCTCCATAGGACCTGATGAACTGGTTGGAAGTATTGATGGATATCCGAAGCTTTTGCAGGCTTTACAGGAAATCAGTCCGGTAACGGTTACTTTTGAGCTGATCGATGGGGAAGCGAAAGGTTTTTATCATCAGGAAGATAAGAGAATTGCCATTCAGGATGGAATGTGTGAGGTTCAGACAATCAAGACCCTGCTTCATGAAATGGCGCACCAGAAGCTTCATGATAAGGATGCAGTGGCAGCTACAGATCATGTATCAAGGAATGGAAAAGATGTAGAGGCCGAGAGCGTGGCATATGTTGTGTGCCAGCATTACGGTATCAACACTTCTGACTATTCCTTTTCCTATGTGGCGGGCTGGTCCGAGGGAAAGGAGACCCCGGAGTTAAAGAGTTCACTCGACAAAATCCGACAGACCGCAGCAGATTTCATCTACCAGATTGATCAGAAGCTGGAAGTGTTACAGGCAGACAGGGAGCAGACGAAGGAACAGATAGCTGAGATATCTCGGAGTACTACGGATAACGAAGTGGATAGGAAAGAGGAACGGGTAAAGCTTATAAAGAAAAGCACAGAGCAGTTATCTGCGGAAACAAAGAAACCTAAGCAGATTTCTGTGAAATCCAAACTTAAGGAGGGTAAGAAAAAAGTAGAGAAGATGCCTAGAAAAGAAGTAAAAGTAAAGGAATCTATTATTTAGAATGCAATTGTTAGAATTAAGTTGAGATGATAAAATTATTAGGTAAGATGAAATTATGAGTCAGAATAGGAGCATGAGAATGAATTTATTGAAAAGAATTAAAATAGAAAATGTGAAGGGTAAGGATGTTTTCGAGGCTGCTTTTACAGATTTATACGCGAATCAACCTAGTATTATTGTTGCACCTAATGGCTATGGAAAGAGTACAATTGCGACTGCATTTAAAGCTGCTAGTAGTGGAAGAATGAAACTTGATTCAAAAGATATTTATCAGCAAGATGAGTCAAAGCATCCTAAACTCGAAATAGAACTGTGTGGAGAAAATGCAGGTGTATATATTTCGACTGATACAGAAGGTGAAATTTCTCGTCATGTATATATTTATACAATTAATAGTCCACTTTATGCTAAGAGTACGACAAGAGGATTTGGAAGAAATGTAACGCCAACAGCTGATTTGAGAGTTGAACAAGTGATAGTGTATGATAATATTCCGCCAAAGCATATCCTAGATTATTCATACAGATCTATTGCTGGGGAATATGGGAAAAAATCAAAATTATTTATCAATATATTAGATATGCTGACAAATTCAACAAATATAGGTATGCTTTTGGAAATCAAAGATTCATTAAAGAAGTGTTGTACACAAGTGGGGATTAAGTCGAAATTTGATTGCTTTATTCAAGGATGCGAAAGTACTGGAACTGCGGTAAATATAAAATCCAATATCCTGCAATCAGAAATAGAAATTCTTCGTGAGAATAGTTGTATAAGTGAATTATTTGATTGCATTGACGCGATGAAAAATAAACCACAAGAATGGAGCCCGATCGATACTGTTTTTTCTGCAATTCAGATATGCAAAATCATGGGCCGATATTATGAAAATGGTGAAAATGACATATTAAAGAAGGTATATGCTTTTTTAGCATATAAGGAAACTAAAGAGGTGATAGATGAAAGATTGAATTTATTTAATACAACTGGTCGTAACATAAGAACACAAGAAGATCATGGAAAACTAGTTATTAATTTTGATCGAGCTTCATCAATGTCAAATGGTGAACGCGATATCCTTTCATTTATTTCGAATCTAACAAAATTTGAAAGAGGTTTTAAAAAAAATATCGGAATACTTATTATTGATGAAGTTTTTGACTATTTAGATGGTAGTAATATGTTGGCGGTTCAATATTATTTATCAGAACTAATTAATAGATGTAAGAATATGGGAAAAGTTTTATTTCCGATTATTTTTACGCATCTGGATCCTGAGGTGTTTTCGAATTACTATTTTAGCAAAAAAAGGGTGCATTATATTTCATCAGCAGGTGCGATTGATCTGGACTCTATTATTGTTAAAATGCTTCGATTGCGCGAAAGCGGTATATTAACAGATGAAGAAAAAGAAGAAATTGAAAAATACTATATCCATTACATAGGCGAAAGTCATCTGCTTTCAGAAAACGTGGCAACAAAAATTGCGTTAGATTTCAACGAGAGTAATTCTTCATTCCGAGCATTGCTGTATAATGAAATACAAGATAAGTATTTGTTGGAGGAAGCTTATAATCCAGTTATGGTAATTGCAGGTGTTAGAATTAAGATTGAAGAAATAGTATATAATCAACTTTGTTTAAGTGACCAAAGTGAATTTATATTGCAGCATAAAGTGAAAAACAAGTTGCAGTATGCTGAGAGTAAGGGAGTAGATGTGCCAGAATTATTTTACCTTTTACAACCTCTTTACAATGATGGATTACATCTGGGTGGGAGAGATGAGGATGTTAAAAGAAAAATAAAATCATGTTACTTAAAAACAGACAATTTACATGTAAGGAGAATGATAAAGATGCTATTTGCGTAAACAAATACATGAAGAGAGTATGATTTTATTTGATTTCAAATAGCAGATACAATTTAAATTAGAATAATTAAAAGATTTTAGCGTCTTGGAGTGTTCCGAGGCGCTATTATTATGCTGGAAAGAGGGAAAATAATGTGTTATAAGTTAGTGATTGCAGAGAAACCTTCCGTGGCACAGTCCATTGCGAAGGTAATCGGAGCAGAGAAAAGAGAGGATGGATATCTGGAGGGAAACGGGTATCTGGTCAGCTGGTGTGTTGGCCATCTGGTGGAGCTTGCTTCCCTGGAGTCCTACGATGAAAGGTATGAGAAGTGGAGATATGAGGATCTTCCGATTCTGCCTAAGGACTGGAATTACCAGGTTGCAGATGCAACCAGAAAACAGTTTGGAATTCTGAAAAAGTTAATGGAGCGTGATGATGTCACAGAGCTGGTGGAAGCAACCGATGCCGGCCGTGAGGGAGAATTAATCTTTCGTCTGGTATATCATCAGGCAAAATGCAAAAAGCCATTCGAGCGCCTATGGATTTCTTCTATGGAAGACCAGGCAATCTCGGATGGCTTTTCTAATATGAAAGACGGGAAAGAATACGATGATCTCTATACTGCGGCGCTTTGCAGAGAGAGGGCAGACTGGATTGTAGGGATGAACGCCACAAGACTGTTTTCCACTTTGTACGGCCAGACCCTGAATGTGGGCCGGGTGATGACACCAACCCTTGCCATGATTGTGGAGAGGGAAGCAGAGATTGAGGGATTTAATTCGGAACCGATTTACAGACTGTCAGTTAAGAGTGCCGGCATTGTGGCAACATCCGACCGGTTTGAAAACAGGCAGGATGCGGAGAAAATACTTAATCGTCTCAAAGAAGAAAAGACAGCATTGGTAACGAAGCTGGAGACAACAGACAAACAGGAAAAGGCACCACAGCTTTATAGCCTGACTGCATTGCAGAGAGATGCCAACCGGTTCTTGGGATTTACGGCACAGCAGACTCGG
>USSP01000087.1 GCA_900557385.1 uncultured Lachnospiraceae bacterium | reverse complement strand
GTCCCCAACACCCCCCCCCTAACCCGCCATAACTGCACCCGGATTAGACGCCGCCCGTACTTTAAAAACATAGTTGCCAACTGGAAGATTCATATAGGCTACTTGATTGCCTTTCATCAGAGTCAACCATTCCTTATCATACCCTTCCAAAAAATATTCATAGATATCCGTATTTACAACAGCATAATTCAAGGCAGAAAACGTAAATGCAATATTATTCTTATCTGCAGGCAAAGAGATCTTCTCCATAAATGAAGAAGAAAAAGGCAACAATTCATCTCCCGTCTGAAGGATTCTACCAGCAACAGCTACTTCTACAGCCATTTCTTCTAATTCTTCATGTGTTTTATCACCATATTGTTCTTTAATACCTTTTGAATAAGCTGTTACATCAAATCTTTGACCAAAAGGATCAATCCCTTTGTCAATAAGTTCTTGCATCTTTTCTCTACGAACAAGTTCTTGTTCACTAAACTTTCTTTCTTCCATAATATCCTCCTAAAATATAAAAAACTCTCCATCCCATGGGACGAGAGCTAAATCGTGTTACCACCCAAATTCAGAAGTGCTGATGTACAAACACTTCCCTCGTGCTCCTTTAACGCAGGAAATACGTTTCGGTTTCCCGAAACAGCTCCCGGACAGCACCTGTGCCCCAGCCGGAACGTTCTCACCAGACACGCCCTCTCTGTGCAGCTTCCGCAGCAGTCACTCCGTTCATCGCTGAAAAAACTTATCGATAGTTATAGTATAGCAGATTTCCGGTGGGTTGTCAATCTTTTTTTGAAAATTATCACCAGAAAGCTTACGCGTCCAGTGCGTCACGCAAGCTCTTGGTAAATGCCCCGATCTCCTTCGGTGCATCGCTGCCGTACTGTTCCACCAGCCGCACAACGGCACTGCCGACAATCACGCCGTCGCAGTACTGGCTCATCTCCCTGGCTGCTTCCGGACCGGAAATGCCAAATCCTACAGCACAGGGAACCTTTGCGTACTTGTGGATCCTCTCAAAGAACGGTGCGAAATCTGTCTGGAACTGGCTGCGAACACCAGTTACACCGTTGGAGGATACACAGTACAGGAAACCGGTTGCTTCCGAAGCGATCATCTGGATACGATCTTCGCTTGCCGGTGTTACAAGACTGATATTGTGTACATTGTGGGCATCTGCACTGCCCTGAATCTCGTCTTTTTCCTCAAAGGGAATATCCGGTACAATGACACCGTCAATGCCGCATTCCTCACAGAGTGCGAAAAAACGGTCGGTTCCGAAACGGAAAATGTCCTGTTTATTGGCTTCCAACGTTTCACCTTTCTTATCTTCTTTGATAATCAGATTATCGATAACATCACTATCTACACGGGTAAAGCGAGATTTCTCAAACTTTTGCTCCAACATGCTTACTACAGCAATGTCCAGTTGACCATCCATCAGCAACACATTGTATCCCTTATTCTTAGCAGCCTCGATGTAGCTGAATTGCTCATCTTTATGATTAGCATACAAATAGATCAAATTGCCATCTTTATCAGTCTGATTATCTTTGATCAGCTTCTGATACTCTTCAAATGTATAGCATTTACCATCCGTATCGGTGAAAAGGGCAAAATCTTTTGCTCTGTCATAGAAGTCTTCCTGAGTAAGCATTCCGTAATTGATGAAAATCTTCAGGTCATTCCACTTTTCCTCGAACTGTTTGCGATCATTTTTAAAGATAGATTGCAGACGATCAGATACTTTCTTCGTGATATATGTCGAAATCTTCTTCACGTTAGAGTCGCTCTGTAGATAAGAACGGGATACATTCAACGGAATATCCGGAGAATCGAGCACACCATGCAACAGTGTCAGAAAGTCAGGTACGATACCTTCTACTGAATCCGTAACGTATACCTGGTTACTATAAAGCTGTATCTTATTCTTAATCAATTCGATATTGCTCTTTACTTTCGGGAAGTAGAGGATACCTGTCAGATGGAACGGATAATCTACATTCAGATGTATCCAGAACAGAGGTTCATCAGACATCGGATACAGGTCACGATAGAACTTCTTATAATCTTCATCCTTCAGTTCGCTGGGTTTCAATGTCCACAACGGATTACTGTCATTGATGATATTATCTTCTTCGGTATCGACATATTTTCCATCTTTCCATTCTTTCTTCTTTCCGAAAACAATCTCTATCGGGAGGAATTTACAATACTTCGTTAATAAATCCTGTAGCTTATTCTCTTCCAGGAAATCCTTTTCCTCGGCATTGATATACATAATGATATCCGTTCCCCGTTCGGCTTTTTCGGTATTTTCCAGGGTGTATTCGGTATCTCCTTCACCGGTCCATTTTACAGCCTGCGCTCCTTCTTTGTACGATTTGGTCACGATTTCCACCTTATCGCTCACCATAAAGGCAGAGTAAAATCCCAATCCGAAATGACCGATGATCGTAGCGGCATCATCTTTATGTTTTTCCAAAAATTCTTCTGCTCCCGAAAAAGCAATCTGGTTGATGTATTCTTCTACTTCCTCTGCAGTCATTCCCAAACCGTTATCAATAAAGGTAATGGTTTTCTCTTCCGGATTTACGATTACCTGCACCTGGGGTTTATAACCTTCCGGAAGAGAATACTCTCCCATCATATCCAGCTTCTTTAATTTGGTAATCGCATCACAACCGTTGGAAATCAATTCCCGGAAAAAAATATCATGATCGGAATACAACCACTTCTTGATAATCGGGAAAATATTCTCACTGTTGATTGATAAACTTCCACTTCTTGCTGCCATAGTAAAACACTTCCTTTTCTGTTATTAATAACCATGTCTCCTGCAGGTTTCCCTGCCACTAATGACCAGTTTAAAACTCTGAAATGTAAATGTCAATAAAAAATTAGCACTCATTTTAGTTGAGTGCTAATAATTCTTTGAAAACCCGCATGGTTGCAGCGTTTTCCGCAATTCTAAATTTTTCATAAACAGGGGTACAGCGCACTGCCGGGCAGTTTTCATAAGCCGGAAGCGCGACGTCCTGCCGGAATGCCTGGCTGTTTGTACCTCCGGATCATAAAGGAAAGAAATGCTTTCCCACAGCTGTTCATTCAGATCCCTGGTCAGCTTCTTCACATACGCATCGTACTCTTCCCCAAAGACCTCCTGCCGTTTTTTCTCCACGATCCGGATTTTATTGGCATCCGTTTCCTCTTTGTTGAAGGTACTGATGCATTTAATAATATGATAGCCCAGGGATGTCTCTACGATGTTGCTGATTTCTCCGGTTCCCAGATCAAAGGCTGCCTTTTCAAAGGCTTCTTCCGTCTCTCCTTTGCCGAACGAATAGGTCACATTCTCATCCTCACTGTATTGTGTGGCAAGCTCCTCGAAATCGGTTTCTCCGGATACGGCCATATTCCAGACCTTTTCTGCCGTTTCCAGAGCTTCTTCCTTATCTGTTCCCGTATACGCGATCTTCTGCCCGTTTCCATCCAGGGCATAGGTTTTGATCAGAATATGCTCCACCGTAATAATCCGGGCTTCATCGTCACTGATCTCCGGGTTTACATCCCGGATAATATACTGGTACACCTTATCCGCCGTGGCATATTCCCGATAGAGATTTTCGATCAGCTTCTGATCGACTCCCATTTTTTCTATTTCCACCGTATTTAAGGAGTTGTAATACTTCTCTGCTGCCTGCTTTACCGACTCCTGTTCCTGCTCATCCAGTTCCACCTTATAATCCTGTGCCATCAGATTCATGGTTTTAATCTGGGCAATCTGTGCCAACACGGTTTCTTTTATGTTTTCTCCCAGTGACACTCCTTCAAAGCTTGCCCCCCAGATTTCACTGCCATAGACACTTTCATACTGATTCTGGGTATTGGTCAGGTAAACCATCACTTCCGGAACCGTGCAGGATATGGTTTCAATGCGAAAAATCTCATCCTTATCAAAGCCGGTGGTCAACACCACTTTGGTATTGGAAATATCAAAGCTTCCGCAGCCGGTCAGTAACAGCATGCACAGGAGCCCTGTCAGCACACCGGTTATTCGTTTCCTTCTATCACATCTCATTGTTTCTACCCAGTTCATGTACCAGATAGCCAATCACATCTTTTCTTGTGATGATCCCGATAAAATGTCCCTCATCGTCTATGACCGGCACAAAGTTCTGATTGGTTACCTTATCAATCAGGTTTTCCATTGTTTCTCCCACAGATACAGGTAAATTATCCCTATGTCTGGGGATCTCCATAATCGGCAGATCCTCCGCCGTATGGATGTTCAGGTTCCAATATTCTTTCACTGCCCACAACAGATCACCCTCGGTGATGGTTCCTTTATATGTACCGTCTTCTCTTCCGATAATCGGAATTGCCGCATATCCGTGACGCTCCATCTTTTCCAGTGATTGCCGCAGCGAGTAGTCATCATAGATGTATGCCACTTCACTTTTCGGTTTCAGAAAAAATAAAATATTCATGCCCGCCCCTATCTGGTATACACAATATTTTCTGCCATGGTATCTGCAGCCTCTCTGTTCTGCAGCTTCGCAAGAATTTCCAGGGCAAAAGCAATGGATGCTCCCATGCCCCGTCCGGTAATCACTTCCCCGTCACAGACTGCCGGTTGTTGTAAAACCTCCGCTCCTTCCAGATGACTTTCAAAGGAAGGATAGGAGCAGGCTTTTTTCCCTTTTAAGTAACCCCGATGTCCAAAAATGCTGGGTGCTGCACAGATTGCCGCAATCGTCTTTCCTTCCTGATAAAAAGCATCAAACTGCTTCATCAGCGGCTCACATGCCTCCAGATTCTGGGTTCCCTTTAATCCGCCCGGTAACACCAAAACATCCTGGCTTTCAAAATCCAGTTCGCCTAAAGAAAGATCCATATTCACGCCGATTCCGTGAGACCCCTTGACGCAATGCTCTCCGCTTACCGATACCATGCTGACATCCTCTCCGGCTCTCCGCAGAATATCCACCACTGTCAATGCCTCTATTTCTTCATACCCTTCCGCAAAAAAAACTGCAATATGACTCATTTTATGTAAACCTCCCATGTATTGTTTCTCAAACAGTTTTATTTTAGCATTATCTGCGTTATAATACCATTAACATTTTGTTAAATCTGTCTACTGTTCACACAGAATTTAACACTTACTGTCAAAACCGTAGGAATTAAGAGGAGAACTCCCCATGGGAATGGAAATCGAGCGAAAATTTCTGGTAAAGGATTTGCCTGCTGATCTGGAACAATTCCAGTGCCGTCAGATCGAACAGGCCTATTTGAATACAAAGCCGGTGGTGCGCATCCGCCGCAGTGATACGGAGTATTACCTCACCTACAAGGGAAGTGGTATGATGGCCAGAGAAGAATATAATCTTCCTTTAAACGCAGAGTCCTACGCCCATCTTCTGGAAAAGGCAGACGGCCATCCCATCACGAAAAAGCGTTACCTGATCCCCCTCTCTCCCACGGAAATCAATGCGGAATGTCTGCGCCTGTTGGGTACTGCCACACTCACCATTGAACTGGATGTCTTTGAGGGTGCTCTTGCCCCCCTGGTTCTTGCGGAAATCGAATTTCCTTCCAGGGAAGCTGCCGATGCTTACCGGATGGATGAACGTTTTCTGGCTGATGTCACCGAAGATCCCAGATATCACAATTCCAACATGATCTATCTATAAGGATTCTCTTATCCTTTTACTGCGCCGGCGACAACACCTTCGATGATAAAACGCTGACAAAACAGATAAAAAATCACAATGGGAATGATGGAGAGCACCAGTACCGCCATCATTGCCCCCATATCCACAGAGCCATATCCCCCTTTCAAATATTGGACTGCAATGGGAATGGTTTTAAACCGTTTGAGATCCAGGGTCAAATAGGGCAGCAGATAATCATTCCAGATCCACATGGTCTGCAGGATTGCCACGGTAATACAGGTCGGCTTCAAAATCGGAAAGACTACCCTGCAGTAGGTCTGTAATGGTGTACATCCATCCATCATTGCCGCTTCCTCAATTTCCAGAGGAATGGCTTTCACGAAACCGCTGAACATAAATACTGCCAATCCCGCACCAAATCCCAGATAAATCACAACCAGCCCCCAGGGTGTATTTAACCTCAGGGTATCTGTCAGCTTGGAGAGGGTAAACATCACCATCTGAAAGGGCACAATCATGGAGAACAGACACAGATTATAAAAAATTCTGGTGAAACGATTGTATACTCTGGTGATATACCAGGCACACATGGATGTTAAAATTACGATTACCAGCACGGAAAAGACCGTGATAAACAGGGATGTCCGGAAAGCACTGAAAAATTGGGTCTTTTCGATTCCGCCGCTGTAATTGGAAAATCCCACATACATTTTTCCTCTGGGAACTGCAAAGGGCTGCTTCGCAATATAAGCCTTTTTCTTAAAAGAATTCACCACCACCAATACGATGGGGTATACATAGGCGATGGCCAGCAGTGCAAAGAAAATACTCCAGCCATATCCTCTTTTTTTCTCTGCATTCATTGCTGCACCTCCCTTGCTTTTGTCATTTTCATCTGCACAAGTGTAATCAACGAAACAAGCAGGAAAAAGATCACGGCCTTTGCCTGTCCCACACCTTCCCAGCCACTTCTCCCATAGAAGGTATGAAAAATATTCAGTGCCAGCATCTCTGATTTGTTTGCGGGTTCTCCTGCCGTCAACGCCAGGTTTTGATCGAAGAGCTTAAAGGAATTGGTCAATGTGAGAAAGGTACAGATGGTAATGGAAGGCATCACCATGGGAATAGTCACATGCCGTAAAATCTGCCCGGAGGTTGCTCCGTCAATCTTGGCTGCTTCCATCAATTCTCCCGGCACATTCTGGATTCCTGCAATATAAATAATCATCATATAACCGATCTGCTGCCAGTTCATGAGAACCAACAGCCCCCAGAATCCGTATGCTCCACTGTAAGTCAATGTCCGGTCAAACCGCAGCAAAATTCCGTTCAATAATAACTGCCACACATACCCCAGCACGATTCCGCCAATCAGATTCGGCATGAAAAATACCGTCCGGAACAGGTTTGTCCCAGGAAATCCCCTGGTCAGAAGCAGCGCTATGGCAAAGCCAAAAAAATTGATGGTGAGTACCGCAAAGAGTGTAAACAAAGCCGTAAACCACAATGCATGGAGAAAGGTTCCATCCGCAAACACTTTCAGGTAATTGGAAATTCCGATAAACCGTGCATCCTTTACCGTAGTAAATCTGCAAAAGGATAGATAAATTCCCTGGAGGAACGGGATGAGAAATCCGATGGTGAAGGCTGCCAGCGTCGGCAGCATAAAAATAGGAAAATACCGTTTCATTGCTTTTTCCATCTCTGATTCCTACCTTCCGGAGACCGCATACTCTCTCGCCCAACCATCCACAAAGGCTGTTTTGACCCCATCCCAGGTTCCGGTACCCTGTGCGTATTCCAAAAGTGCACTACCCACCCCGTTTTTCCACTGTTCCGACGGCATCGTGGTAAAAGTCCAGGCTATCGGCTGGTTTTTTTCCTTTTTTTCCCCTGCGCATTACCTTTTCACTCTTG
>USSP01000086.1 GCA_900557385.1 uncultured Lachnospiraceae bacterium | reverse complement strand
AGAATACACAGTTATTAACCGTTACCAATATCCTGAATATCTTACAGCAGGCATCCCCGCGTATGTTCCTTGCACTTGGTGTTGCCGGTCTGATCCTGTTAACAGGTACCGACCTTTCCGTAGGACGTATGGTTGGTATGGGTATGGTTGCATCAACAATCATAATGCATAACGGCATAAACACAGGTGGCGTATTTGGACATATATTTGATTTTTCAAATATGGCTCCGAGCGCAAGAGCAATTTTAGCTTTAGTTGTTTGTATAATCCTTACAACATGTTTTGCAATGATAGCCGGATTCTTTATGGCTAAGTTCAAAATGCATCCGTTCATATCAACTATGGCCAACATGCTTATTATATTTGGTCTTGTAACTTACGCAACAAAGGGTGTTTCATTTGGTGCAATCGATGCAGCAATTCCAAATATATTTATTCCTCAGATTGGAGGATTCCCAACAATTATTTTATGGGCAATAGTTGCAATAGCAGTTGTTTGGTTCATTTGGAATAAGACAACTTTTGGAAAGAATTTATTCGCAGTAGGTGGAAACCCGGAAGCAGCAGCAGTTTCAGGTATTTCAGTATTCAAAGTAACAATGGGAGCTTTCATTCTTGCAGGTATCCTTTATGGATTTGGTTCATGGCTTGAATGTAACAGAATGGTTGGTTCAGGTAGTGCAGCTTATGGACAAGGATGGGATATGGATGCCATCGCAGCCTGCGTAGTTGGCGGTGTTTCCTTTACCGGTGGTATCGGTAAGATTTCCGGTGTGGTAACCGGTGTGTTTATCTTCACCGCTTTAACCTACTCTCTTACCATCCTTGGTATTGATACCAACCTGCAGTTCGTATTCTCCGGTATCATCATTCTGGTAGCCGTTACTCTTGACTGCCTGAAATATGTACAGAAGAAATAATTACTGAGAAATTTTTAAAATATTGAAATTTGAAAGAGTGTCAGACATTTTATTGTTGGTCTGTCACTCTTTTTTTGTTATAATGAGGACAAGTTTCAACCTACATACTGTTTACGGAGAGAAAAAGGATGCCTCAATATACCTTACTATTGGTGGATGATGAAGAAGAAGTAATTCAAATGATTATGCAGAAGCTCCCTTGGTCTGAGCTAGGCTTTTCTGTGATTGGGCATGCAAATAACGGCGTTAAGGCACTGGAAATGATTGAGGCATACCAACCGGATGTGGTGATGTCTGATATCCGGATGCCTTACATGGACGGACTGGAATTGTGCAGCCATATCAAGCAAGACTACCCTTCTACCCATGTACTGCTGTTTACCGGTTTTGACGAATTTGAATATGCAAGAGAAGCCATTCATCTCGAAATTGATGAATATGTTTTAAAGCCATTAAATGCCAGTGAACTATCCAATGTCTTTGCAAAATTAAAAGAAAAGATGGATCAAGAGATCAGCGAAAAGAAAAGCCTGGAAGTTCTTCAGGCTTATTATATGAACGCTCTCCCTCTTTTACAGGCAAACTTCTACTCTACCTTGATAGAAGGAAGAATCCATGAGGATGAACTGTTTAAATATATGGATAATTACCAGATTTCCTTTGAGGGTCCTCTGTTTTGCTGTCTGGTTGTCCACACCTCCTCAAACCAGGTTCCAAAGGATATGGATGCACGATTTCTGACTCTTTCCGTGGATAAACAGGTCAGAGAACGGCTGACTGGAAAGTGGAAGGCGAAATGCTTTACCTATCTGGATAATACGGTAGTCATCGCGCAGCTTTCCGCTGAAGATGAACTGTTGGATCTGACGGATGAATGTGACCGTTTCTGCAAATATCTGCACCGAGTCATTGGTGCGGCGGTAACCATTGGTGTGGGACAGATATGCCATACTGTCCTGGATTTGCCCCAGTCCTATGACAGTGCAAAAGAGGCCGTATCCTATCGTGTGCTTTATGGTGGTGAGCGAGCCATCAACCTTGGTGAGATTATTCCTCAAAAACGGGAAAACATTGTGGACAGCAGTGATGAGCTTTCAAAAATACTGAAGATGATTAGTCTTGGATCCAATGAAATGATTCTGGATGCGGTTGAAGAATATGTAGACAAAATCTATATCTCCTCGAATTCCCTGCAGGAGCATCAGGTTGCTGTTATGGAATTAGTCAGCGCACTTTATCATTTTACACTGAATAATGATATTAAACTCGGGGAGGGCACCCCGGAAATTGTAGGCGAATATCCCCGGCTGATTAATATGGAACGGGATGTACTAGAGCAATGGCTGAGCAGCTACTGTTTGCAGCTCCATGAAAATATGAAGACTGCCAGAGACAGTTCCACCCAATCTTTAATCCGTAAGGCGAAGAATTATGTACAGACAAATTATCAGAATGAGGGCTTGTCATTGGATGATGTGTGTGAGGCTCTGGCTATCTCCAACTCCTATTTTTCCAGCGTATTTAAGAAAGAAACCGGTAATTCCTTTATCGGTTATCTGACGGAATATCGTATGGAGAAGGCTGCCCGTCTTTTGGTCCAGACCACAGAGAAAAGCTATTATATTGCAAAAAGTGTGGGATATTCCGATCCTAATTATTTCAGTTATGTATTTAAACGTCAGTACGGAGTATCCCCGTCCAAATATCGTTCGGAATATGCACAGAGCGAGTAATCATTCAGAAATTTATCTGTTCTCATTGAATGGAAACAGAATTTTCTGGCATTCCGGCTCATACATATTCTCTTTGGTAACGATGGTTGTGGCTGTATCTACCTCTTCCAGAACATTGGGCTGATTGCTTACCAGGTTTACTGCGGTTTCAATTCCCAGATACCCCATAGCATATGGATTCTGTACAATCAGCGCATCCACTTCACCGGTCTCCAGCATTCCTACAGAGACTACATTGGAATCAAAGGCAACCACATGCATCTGGTCTGCCTTGTTCATATCCCGGATTGCCCAACCTACACCCAGGCTGGTCCACTCATTAAAGGTAACCACTACATTGATTTCAGGGTGGGAAAGCAGCATCTGTTTCGTCCCTTCCCTGGCATCCTCCATGGTGGAAGGTACATTGATCGTGGTAATTTCGCTGACCCGCGAATCCTCCTTCAGTGTGTCCCTGCAGCCCTGTTCCCTCTGCTGTCCATTGGCAGAATTGATGCCATAGTTGACAATACCTACATAGAGTTCTTCCGCATCGCTGTTCAAGGCTGCCTGTCCTGCCATGCCTCCTGCTACGTAATTGTCGGTTCCAATCCGGCAGCTTACTCCGGTACTGTTGACATCGCTGTCAATGACAACCACCTTGATTCCCTGCTGCACTGCCTGGTCAATGACCTCTGCATTGGCATTGTAGTCTACCGCCGAAAAAACAATAGCATCCACCTTTGCATCTATGGCATTTTGTACCAGTTCATTCTGGGTTTCATAGTCATCCTCCGAATTCGGTCCTTCAAAAGTGACATTCACATTGTATTCCGTGGATGCAGCGCGCGCACCTGCATACACACTTTTCCAGAAGGCACTGGTGGTGGATTTCGTCACAACGGCAATTTGTGTTTTTCCGGTTTCTGCCTTCCTGCTACATCCACCGGTGCAGGACAGTAATACTATTATCATCAATAACAGGAAACATTTTCTTCCCTTTTTCTGTTTCTTTTTTCTCAAACCTTCTCCCATCCTGCTGCATCCTTCTGTTCTACTTTAGGCATCCGTATCGTAACCGTGGTTCCTTCGTCCAATTCACTTTGAATCGTGAGTCCGTATTCTTTTCCGAAATAGATTTTCACCCTGTCATTCACATTTTTTATTCCGATACCGGAACTGTCTCCCGGCTCTTTATGCAAAATAGATTGGCACTGTTCTTCCGTCATGCCCACACCATTATCCTCCACCTGGAAGATAATATCATCCTTTTCCTCATAGATACGAATCAATATGTGTCCCTCATCCACCATGCGGCTTAATCCATGGTTAATGGCATTTTCAATAATAGGCTGCAGGGTGATTTTATTACAGTAATAAGGAAGACATTCCTTTTCCACCTGGAATTCATAGGTAAATTGATTCTTATAACGGAAGTTTTCAATTTTCAGATAACTCTTGGCATGTTCCACTTCCTTTTCGATGGTAATCAGTTCATGTCCTTTACTGATGCTGATACGGAACAATTTCGCCAGAGCGTTTACCATCTCCACTGCATCCTGGCTGCGCTCAGCCTCACAGAGCCAGCCAATGGCATCCAGGGTATTATATAAGAAATGGGGATTAATCTGTGCCTGTAAAGCCTTTAATTCTGTCTTACGCAGAGAAATTTCTTCCTGTCTTACCTGATTCATCAAGTCCTGAATTTTTCCCACCATGTGTTCAAAGGACTGGGAAAGTGCTGTAATTTCCATGGTTCCGCCCACCGGCTGATACACATACGCCGCCGCATCCTGCTCGAAATCTCCCATTGCCTGAATAAGTCGTTTGACCGGATTGGTAACCAGCTTTGCCATGAACATACTGACAATTACCGTAACCAGAAAAATCACAGTAAATGCCACACAGATATATTTGAGGAGTTCCGTTGCTTTCGCTGTCACCATCTCGCTGACATAGCTTACCCCCACTACTTTCCAGGTACACTGATCCAGTTTCCGCACACTGCAAATCAGATTGTCCGTTTCAAAAGACCCGTTCCGGTTCAGGTTCAGTTCTTTTGCCGGCTCCTCTTTTAACCCGGAATACAGCAGCTGCTGTTGAGGATGATAGATGATTTCCCCGTTGGCATCCACAATAAAACAATAGCCGTGTTGTCCGATTCCCACATTATCCACATAGTCGGAAATTTTGGAAAAACGGATATCAATGACCACTCTCACCTTTTCTCCACTGTTTACTGTAATTTCCTGCAGAACAGATACCACCCAGGGATAGTAGTCCTGCAGCATGGACTCCACATGAGGTTCGGAAAGATAGAGTGTCCTGGGATTATAGTATTCCCTGGAAATGTAGGACAAATCCTTCAAACAATTCTGTTTCATGCTCCGTCCGCCTGTGTAGGAATCTGTCAGGCTTCCTTCTTCATTGTAGATATAGATAGCAACCAGGTCTGACCGGACACGGCATAGCATTTCCAGTGTTTTCTTCTGCTCCTCCGTACTGGTGGTAAAACTGTTCTGTACCATGCTCATGATGTCCTGCATATCTTCGATATAATTGGCAATGGCATTGGATGCCTGCACCACCGCCTGTTCACTGGTGGTTTTGGCATTTTCTTTCATACCTGTGGTATAGAGGGATAAAAACAAAAAGGTGGTCCATAACAGAAAAATGGTAACCAGAAATACCACCAGTATGGTAATCATACGGGAAAGGGAGAGTTTATGCTTTTTCATTTTTATAAGGATACCTCAAAATCCAGTTTCTTCCTGCTTTATTTATTTTTATCCTAGCATATTTGGATTCACGGTACAACCGGCTTAACGGAGAAAGACAGGGATTGTTGCGGAGACAATAAATTCTACTGGTATTCTTTTGTCATATAATGTAAACTGAAGAAGAAATTAACTTTACAAGGGAGGGAACTTATGTACCAATGTCCTAACTGTGGTGGTGGTTTACGTTTTGACATTGCCAGTCAGAAGCTGGTGTGCGACCATTGCCAGACACAGATGGCACCCTACGATTTTAAGGAATCCGGTGGTGCTGAGGAAGAAACAGAATTTGAAGTAACGAAGTTTATCTGCCCGCAGTGCGGTGCAGAGATTGTCAGCAGTGACAATACCGCTGCTGCCTTTTGCAGCTTTTGCGGAGCATCCACGATTCTGGACAGCCGGATTTCCCAGGAAAAACGACCGGACGGTATCATTCCGTTCCAGATCACGAAGGATGATTGCGTAAAATCCTATGCCAAACTGATGAAGCATTCCATTTTTGCTCCGAAGGAATTAAAGGATGAAAAATGCATCGACGGCTTCCGGGGAATTTACATGCCCTATTGGATTTATCATGTGGTACAGAATGGTTCCATTTATCTGAAGGGTTCCAAGAGCCACCGTGAGGGCGATTATGATATCACCCGGTATTTTTCCCTGACCGGCGAGCTGGATGCGTCCTATGACGGCATCACCCATGATGCTTCCACAGAGTTTTCTGATGACATCAGTGAGAGTGCTGCTCCCTATGATGTGAAAAAAATGCAGCCCTTCCACCCCTCCTATCTGAGCGGTTTCTATGCAGATACGGAAGATGTGAACCCTGCTCTTTATCAGAGCGAGGCGGTGGAAATGGCAACGGAAATTTCCAATTCTACCATTGAAAAATGTCCTGCCTATCGAGACTACAGCCTTACGCTGCCTCCCAGGAGCGGAGCAAATGCACTGCCCACAAAGGTACAGCCTACCCGGTATGCCATGTTTCCGGTGTGGTTTCTGTCCTATCGGAAGAAGGATCGTGTCTCCTATGTCACCATCAATGGACAGACCGGTAAAATCGCAGCAGACATTCCCATTGACGAAAAGCGGTACGGAATCGGCTCGCTGCTGTTGGCAATTCCGATTTTCCTGCTGTTAAATCTCATCTTCACCATGACGGCCTCCAAGGCATTGTTCATGACCTCGATTCTTACCATTATCACAGCTATCATGGCAATGGTGGAATCCCACACCATGAAAAAGAAGGAACAGGGTGCCTATGATAAGGGGAAAAAGGGCTATCGGAAACGGAAGAAATCCGAGAAAGCAGAGTCTTCTTCCCTGGATGCCCTTTCACCTACGGCATGCATCATCTGCTTTATCGTATCGCTTCTGATGTGGATTATGGCTCCGGTATCGGATTACTGGTATTACGGCTGTATGCTGGTCTGCATCGCCGTGGTTTTCCTGACCTTTGTACGGATCATCCACAATTATAATATTCTGGCATCCCGGAAGCTGCCCCAGTTTGATAGAACAGGAGGTGATGACCGTGCGTAAATGTTTTTTGAAAGTGAGTGCTTTTCTGACCGCTCTGCTTTTGAGTGGTGTTTCGGTACTGCCTGTTTTCGCAGCAGATGATTCTCTTTATGCGGATGAGGCAAATGAGGTGGTGATCAGCGATGAGGCAGATCTATTGACCGATGCAGAGGAATCAGATCTGTTGGAGGTCATGAAACCGATCACAGAATATGGTCATGCGGTTCTTTATACCACCGACTATAACAATTATGAGGATACATACGACCTGAGCAAGGCAGTTTACGGATCGTTTTTCAGCCAATATGATGATGGTGTCATTTTTACCATTGATATGGATAACCGGCAGCTGTGGATTTCCGGTTTCGGCGAATGTCAGTATATGGTGACGGACAGCTATTGTTATACGATTACCGACAACATTTATACCTACGCAACGGACGGAGATTATTACGAATGTGCTGCCCAGGGATTTGAGCAGATTTACGCGGTTTTGCAGGGAAAAGATATTCCACAGCCCATGCGTTACACCTGTAATTTCCTGTTGGCGATTGCAATCGCGTTGGTCATCAACTTTCTGATCGTGACCTCTTATAGCAAGAAACGGGAACCTTCTTTGAACGCACTGAAGGACAATATGATTTATCATTGTGACATTCACAATCCTCAGGCAACCTTCACCCATGAACGGAAGGTCTACAATCCGCCTTCTTCCAGCAGTGGAAGCAGCAGCGGTGGCGGCGGCGGCGGCGGGGGCGGCGGGGCCCCCCGCAGCGGGGGGGCA
>USSP01000085.1 GCA_900557385.1 uncultured Lachnospiraceae bacterium | reverse complement strand
ATGCATAACCACCCATACCGTATAAAAGCAGAGTACAAACATTTTTGCCCAGTAGGGGCCGTCAATGAAATCCACGGAAGGTCCGTCGAACCAGCTGATTAATAGGTTTACCAGTCCGTCGGAATAGGCGGTCTTTTTAAATAAAATCATAAATACCAGACCCACAGCCAGGGTGTTGGTTACATAGGGCAGAAAGTAGATGGTCTGGAACAAGTCCCGCAGCAGTTTGATGGAGCTTAATGCCAGGGAGATGAGCAGCGCCAGTCCGGTGGAAACCGGTACCGTGATGATTACCAGAATAAAGGTGTTTTTCAGCGCCTGCAGAAAATAGGGATCATGTAGTACATAGGAGTAGTTGTATAGCCCTGTGCCGAAGTAGGTCTGGGAGGCGGAATTATAGCCCTCTTCAAAAGAATAGACAAATACATCCACCAGAGGATAAATCAGGAAAGCCCCCAGAAAGAGAAACGCGGGCAACAGGTACAGCCACGCCTTGCGATTGTTTGTTTCCATAGTCCTCAGCCTCCTTAATCCGCTGTTGACGCAAAAGGAATCACAGCGCCGGTTTCCTTGTGGAACAGATGCACCTTGTGGGGCTTTAAGTTAAAAGCAATGGTGGCACTGTTCACATCAATGGGGGTGTCAGCGTTAATAATGGAGCGGATCGCAGCATTCTCGCATTGGTCATGGGTGGAAACCACACTCACATCCCGTCCCATCACTTCCAGACGGGTTAAGTTACAATGCAGGGCGCCATCAGCAGCAGGAAGAAAGCCTTCGGGACGGATGCCAACCCAGACCTCCTGATCGGGTACACCTTTTACGGATAGCACAGTGTCTCCTCCGATGAGAAGCTGTTCTTTCTCCACTTTGCCCTGAAATACATTGATAGGCGGCGTACCTAAGAATTTGGCAACAAAGAGATTTACCGGATGGTCATACACCTCCTGGGGCTTGCCGATCTGCTGCACCAGTCCATCCTTCATGACCACAATCATATCGGAAATGCTCATCGCCTCGTCCTGGTCATGGGTGACGAAAATCGTGGTAATCTGGGTCTGTTTCTGGATACGGCGGATTTCCTCCCTGGTCTGGAGGCGAAGTCGGGCATCCAGGTTGGACAAAGGCTCGTCTAACAAAAGCACCTTGGGCATCTTTACCAGGGCACGGGCGATTGCCACACGCTGCTGCTGACCACCGGAAAGTTCGCTGGGCTTGCGATCCATCAGTTCTTCAATCTGCACCAGTTTCGCAGCCTCATACACCCGTTTCTGCATTTCCTCCTTGGAAAGCTTGTCCGCACCCTTGAGGTTTTCCAGCGGGAACTGGATGTTTTTCTGGACAGTGAGATGGGGGTACAGAGCGTAGTTCTGGAAAACCAGTCCTACGCCACGGTTCTCCGCAGGAAGTCCGGTGACATCGTCCTCACCGAAGTAAATGTGTCCTTCGGTGGGTTTTAACAGTCCGCAGATCAGGTTTAAGGTGGTACTCTTTCCACAGCCGGAAGGACCCAGTAAGCCCACCAGCTTGCCATCAGGAATTTCGAAATCGAAGTCGCTGACGGCAATTACGTCCTCATGGACTTTGCGGTTACGGTTGGGAAATTTTTTGGTGAGGTGTTCCAATACAATTTTCATGACAGTTTTCTCCTGTATAGGTTATTGGTTTGGCTAAATACCGTATGAATTTTTCAGGTCGCTGGAGATATGATCCAGATCAGGGTAAATAGAGCCCTCTGTAATGCCGAAAACCCGGAGGCTTTCGATGAAATACTGCTTTCGATCGCAGGGAATGATGATTTTGTAAAGCGTGTGCTCGTCACAGATATCTTCCAGTCGCTGCAAAGAGTTGTGGACGGTGAAGTTGGACTGTTGGGAATACATCCGCAGATTGTTGTCGGTGGAACTGCATGCAAGGATGCGGTCAACCAGTTCCGGATTGTGGTGGGCGTGCTTAAAAGCAGGCAGCAGCATTTCCTGGGTGGTGTCAGCATCGATGGGATATACGCAGGAACCGAAGCCCTCCTGTTCATTCAGACGGCAGGGCACCAGAACCCATACACAGGCATCCATATCCGGGGTATTTTTGTAGGTTTCCGTGGCAAAAAAGGATGCGATTAAGGGAGACTGGCTCCAGTCCAGCATCCGGGTGGGAAGGCCGTAATGCTGCATCAGGGATACCCAGCCGGCGTAATTATGTTTCTCCGGGGGATTACTTAAGATCTGCTTCCCGCGGATATAGAAATCATTGGTGATATACCGCTCCACATCCAGACGTTTCTGACTGCGCTGGATGGAGGGAACCAAAGATAACTCTGCATTTTCCTCGCCGCGGTACCAGAGGCGCAGACCATGCTCATGGCAAAGACCATTGACGAACTGGAGCAGTTCATCAATCGTATGAACCGTTTGGATTATCATGATAGAAATTCTCCTTTTCTCTGCTTCAACGCACTCATTATAGAAGATTTTCCGGTCTTTCACAAGATAACATTTGAAAAACTCGCCGTACTTATTATAATAGAAAGAAGAAGTACAAAATCAGAAGAACAGGAGAACAGGATCAGAATGGATATTGATGTAAGAGAGTACAACGAACCGGGATATGCACCGGTCATTGATTATGAAAGCTGGCGCGTGGCAATTTTAAATGACATTGACGAGTTGGAAGTGCCGAATTTAAAGACCATGCAGAAGCATACCTTAAGCGACGAAGTCTTTGTATTGCTAAAGGGTACGGTGACGCTGTTTACCGGTGGAGATGGCGAGCATGTGGGTGAAATCAAAGCAACTACCCTGGAACCCGGTAAATGCTATAATGTAAAGAAAGGGGTATGGCACACTCATACGCTGGCACCTGGCAGCAGCACATTGATTGTGGAAAACAGAGACACCTGTGAGGTTAATTCCCCTACGGTGGCACTTACCGATGAACAGATTAAAGCGCTTCGCAAAGTGGCAGATTACAATTAGGAAAAGAAAGAAGGAATATTTACAATGGAAATCAAAGCAAAACTGGATGCCTTGCGTACACAGATGAAAAAGCACTCCATGGCAGCTTATATTATTCCTACGAACGACTTTCACGGTTCGGAATATGTAGGAAGTTACTTTAAATGCAGAGAATTTATGTCCGGGTTTACCGGTTCCGCAGGCACTTTGGTAGTTCGTCAGGACGGTGCAGAGCTTTGGACAGACGGACGATATTTCCTGCAGGCAGCAGCACAGCTTGAAGGAAGCACCATTACGTTAATGAAGGACAGAGAGCCAGGGGTTCCTACCATTGAGGATTTTTTGGCAAAAGAATTACCCAAGGGCAGCACCATCGGCTTTGACGGCCGTACGGTCAGTCCTGCCTTTGTGAATAAACTGTTGGAAAAGGGCGGGGACAAGAAATTTAGCGTAGATGGTTCCTGCGATTTGGTAGGCGTCATCTGGAAAGACCGTCCGGAGATGTCCATGGAGCCGGTCTGGGAGTTAGACACCTGCTACACCGGACTTTCCAGAGCACAGAAACTGGAACAGGTGCGGGAGAAGATGAAGGAGCAGAAGGCAGATGCCCTGGTGCTCACCTCCTTAGAGGAAATCGCATGGCTGTTAAACCTGCGAGGCAACGATGTGCGCTGCACTCCTGTATTTCTGTCATACATGGTACTGACTCAGGACAAGGCTACCTTGTGCGTGCATAAGAAAATTTTATCCCGGGATCTTACAAAGAAATTAAAGGCTGATGGCGTGAAACTGGCAGACTATGACCAGATCGGCAAGCTGCTGAAACGGTTACCTTCCCGCTGCACCATCTGGGCAGATTCCAGCCATGTGAACTATCAGCTCATGAACAGCCTGCCCCGCAAGGCAGCGAAGGTGGACAGTGTAAGCCCCATTGAATTGATGAAGGCAATCAAGACACCGGAGGAAATTGCCAATATCAAAGAAACGCATATCAAGGATGGCGTGGCAGTAACCCGTTTCATCCACTGGCTGCAGGAAAATGTGGGCAAGGAAAAAATTACGGAGCTGACTGCGGTAGCTAAGATCGAAGCATTCCGTGCAGAGCAGGAGGGCTTTATCGAACCCAGCTTTGATTCCATTATATCCTTTGCGGATCATGGTGCGATTGTGCATTATGCTCCTACACCGGAATCCGATGTGGAGATGGAACCCCGCTCTTTCTGCCTGGCAGATACCGGCGGCCATTATAAAGAGGGAAGCACGGATATTACCCGTACCATTCCTCTGGGTACTTTGACAGAAGAAGAGAAACGAATGTACACCCTGGTTCTCAAGGGGCATTTAAATCTGGGAGCAGCCACGTTTATCCATGGATGCTGTGGACAGAATCTGGATTATCTGGCAAGGGAGCCCCTCTGGGAGAATGGTCTGGATTACAATCATGGTACCGGCCATGGCGTAGGTTATATTTTAAGTGTCCATGAAGGCCCCCAGCGGATTCACTGGCGAATTACCGCCAATGCGGCTCCGGTCGTTTTGGAGGAAGGCATGGTGATCTCCAATGAGCCGGGTATTTATCTGGAAGATAAATTCGGCATCCGCCATGAGAACCTGGTGCTTTGCTGCAAGGGACAGAAGAATTCCTACGGTCAGTTCATGCATTTTGAGAACTTGACCATGGTTCCCTTTGACAGAAATGCCATCGATCGTTCTTTGTTATCCGAGAGGGATATCACCCGTCTCAACGCGTACCATAAACAGGTATATGAGACGCTGGCTCCTCGTATGACTGCAGAAGAGCAGGAGTGGCTGGCAGAGATGACCAAAGAGTTATAAGAAATCGGAAAGAACGGAATGAAAAAAGAAAGCAAACTTCATTTTTATGATAGTTTCGTCTGCACTGCTTCCGATTGCCCTTTTACCTGCTGTCAGGAATGGGCAATCGGAGTGGATGACAGGACTTATGCCTGTTGGCAGAAAAAACTCAAATTGAATGTAGCCGCTACTGTGACGACGAATGAGTCAGGCAGCGGCTATAAAATTGCATTAAATGATAAAAGGGAGTGCCCTTATCTCACGAAGGAGGATTTGTGCAGTCTGGTTCTCCGCTATGGAGATTCGGTGTTATCCGATACCTGTGCCGGATTCCCCAGAGAAATTCATGCGTTTTCCAATCGTATCGAAAAAACACTGGTAAGCTGCTGCCCGGAGGTCGTGGATTTTCTGAATCGGGAAAAGGTACAGATCGTGGGAGAAGCAGACTTTTCCTGGGGAAATACGGAAGAAGAACAGGACGAAAAGCTTCTTTATGATCTGCGGAGAGATATGATGAGATTACTGGGAGATGAGGGATATTCTCTTCTTTTGGCATATCAGATGATCTTCTATATACAATTGGATGCGATGAGACATTACTATGAAGACGGGGAATGGATCTATGAGAGGGATCAGTATTTTCACGGGAAAATATTGGAAGAAATGTCCCAGACGATACGGAATCTGCTGGTGGATAGGAGGGCTACGCTTCAGGAACGAAATGAACTTTTCCTGGATCTGGTGGCAAATTACCGGGAGCAAGGGATGTATACCCGGGCATTGCAGCCTGTCCTAATGCAGGCAGAAGCATTGGAATCCTTATTGGAATCTTCGGAAAAGACAGAGGCGATAGAGCACCTGCTGCTTTCCTATGGAAAGTTTGAAGAAGAACTGTCTGCATACACAGGACTGTTCCGAAACTTTCTTGTGGCAGAACTCTTCACCAATCTGGTGAAGCCCTTGTCAGATATGGAAAGTGTGACTGTGATGCTGCAGTGGATTGGCATGGAATGGGCGGGGATGATGCATGTACTTTTTCTGCAATGGCTGGCAGATGGACAGAAGTTATCTTATGAGGAAATCCGAGAGTGGATCGTTTTGATTTCCCGAATGATGGGTTACGATGAGGATGATATCTTTGAATACATGGAAAATTGCTTTGAAGACCTTATTTGGGAGTGGGGATACCTCCATCTTCTGTTACCATAGAACTATTTTTGTGCGATTTTCCGCATTTTTATAAGCTGTGCGATATATTTTTGTGGATTTTTATTCATTCCTGTGTTAAACTTATGCACATATTATTTTTAATACATAACATAGGGGGCGTAAAAGAATGCACGAAAAAGCAAGAGGAAGTTTTAACGGGAAATTGGGATTTGTTATGGCCGCGGCAGGCTCGGCGGTAGGTTTGGGAAATATTTGGAGATTTCCTTATCTGGCAGCAAAGGATCAGGGAGGAATTTTCCTTTTCTGTTACATTATTTTGGCATTGACTTTCGGATTTGCTCTGTTGACCACGGAAATAGCAATCGGACGTAAGACCAGACAGAGTCCGCTTACTGCTTATGGAGCCATTCATCCGAAATGGAAAGGAATCGGTATTCTTGCATGCCTGGTTCCCACACTTATTCTTCCCTACTACTGTGCAATCGGTGGCTGGGTATTCAAGTATCTTGTAACCTTTACGATTGGACATAGTCAGGATACGGTGGCAGATGGTTACTTTACCGGTTTCATTACCAGCGAAATATCCCCCATTGTTTATTTCCTGATTTTCCTGGGAGTCACTGCAATTGTTGTTTTTGGTGGCGTTGAAAAGGGAATTGAGCGATTCAGTAAGGTTATTATGCCATTACTGTTGGTATTAATTCTGGGAATTGCCATTTTCTCCCTGACATTGGAGCATACGGATGCCAGTGGTGTGACCCGCACCAGTCTGGAAGGACTGAAAATTTATCTTTGGCCGGATTTTTCCAACATAACCTTCAAACAGTTTTTTATTGTGATTATGGATGCGCTGGGGCAGCTGTTTTATAGTATCAGCGTGGCAATGGGTATTATGGTGGCATACGGCTCCTATGTGAAAAAAGATGTTAATCTTATGCAGTCCATTAACCAAATCGAGATCTTTGATACAATTGTGGCTTTCCTTGCAGGTATGATGATCATTCCTGCGGTGTATGTGTTTATGGGAAGAGAAGGCATGTCTGCAGGCCCCGGTCTGATGTTTGTATCCCTTCCTAAGGTATTCGGTGCGATGGGTGGAATCGGCGCAGTGATTGGAGTGTTGTTCTTCGGAATGGTATCTTTTGCAGCAGTGACTTCATCGGTATCCATTATGGAAGCCATGGTGTCCAGCCTGATGGATCGGTTTCATTTCGGACGTAAGAAGAGTGCGGCAATCGTTACGGGGTATGCATTGATTGCGGGTACGATTGTATGCCTGGGTTACAATAAGCTTTACTTTGAGTGGACACTTCCCAACGGAACCGTGGGTCAGATTCTGGATATGCTGGATTACATCAGTAACAATGTATTCATGCCGTTGGTAGCGCTCTTAACCTGTATTTTGATCGGCTGGGTGGTAAAACCGCAAATCGTCATCGACGAGGTGACACGAAACGGAGAGAAATTCGGCAGAAAGCATCTGTATGTGATTATGGTAAAGTACATAACACCGGTACTTCTGTTCTTCCTGCTGTTACAGTCTCTGGGACTGTTTTCCCTATAAGAAAATTCTTTGGGATTCTTATAAAATACGTTTCCCTGTCTGATTTCAGAAATCAGGCAGGGAAATATTTTTCTTCTTTACTTTAGTGTGCTACTATGTTAAAATCCCAACTGTAATGTTCTATTTAAGAGCAAAACAAGGAGGAAAATCCGATGGCTCCGCAGGAGACATTTGCTCGTCAAGAGACTCGGATTTTGCTTCGCAAAACAAGGAGGAAAATCCTCTCCTCGTCAAGAGAC
>USSP01000084.1 GCA_900557385.1 uncultured Lachnospiraceae bacterium | reverse complement strand
CTTAGCGGTCAAACATATCCGTGTAAAGCGGATTGGAATGCAACGATTCCCGATAAGCATGGGAGAACGGGCAATAGGTGAAAAGAATATTTCTAGCCACCTTATTTAATCTGGGAGAGCCGTTGCTCTCGTAGAGAATCCAAATCATATAATCCTGTACAAAAAGCTCTTTATAGCTGTTTCTCGCTTTCTGCAGATTGGTCTTGATTTTCTCTTTTGTCTCTGTGGACAATTCATGATTTTTCCGATAGAACTGTACATAATCAAAATATTCGCTGGTCAGAGAACGTTCTGACAAATCGTTCCAACGTGCGCCCTGGATACGGCGGCACATTTCCCAACGGAATTCCCCTACCAGGTGAGTAATCTGGGACTGCAGGTCTTCCAGAGAGAAAATGGAAAGTAACATTCTGGCAGGCGTGGTACGTTTCCGTCCTTCAATTTCCTGCCACATAACGGCCCGGGTACCGATGTTGGGGGTGAGAATAAAGTCAGGAAGAATTTCAATCTGGACAAATTCCCGGTTTACTCCGGCCTCCGGAGCGGTAAAAATCGTATCCCGGTAAAAGGCACTGAAATCAATGCCGCGGATATTGTCTAAAACCTTATGAATGGACGCGGCGCTGACGAGACAGTCCGGTAACGGTTTGATGATCTGATCTTTACAGAAAATGGGGCAGAAAGTGGTAATATGCCCACAGGTCATTTTATTGGCAGTGGGAAAGAGATTATTTAATTCAAATAAAACCCTCTGCTCGGCATTGTTTAAGGCTTCTTCTTCCTCTTGGGCGGTAATGTGTCCCTGGGCGCGCTGTTCCCGCAGATAGGTCTGATAATCCTGGTCAAACTCATTTCGGGAAGGTGATTTTTCACCGTTATGGATAGCAATGAGCCATTCGTAGATACTGTAGATACCGGAGGAAGGATCGGTGGGAAGCTGCTCGCACAGCGTGTATAAATAAGCAGCGTTTTCGGAACCGGCCAGTTCTTCATCCATGTATCCGAATTGGAAAAACATTTTCACAACGGTGGGAATTTCTCCGCCGTAGAGGCTCTGCATAAATGCATTGGTATAGATTTTATAAAAAAGAGCAGTTAAATCCTTACGGATATGGTGCGCTTCCTCGTCTGTGGAATTCTTATCTTTTAAGGACTTGTATGCATTAAGGGCATTGTTAAAAGATTCCCGCATCTGCGAGGTACAGCCACTGTATTGCAGAATGGTTTCACAAGAGTTATGTAATGCCGCAATGCCGGTAGTCTTTCCGGACTCCAGATCGGAGACCTTTTCATTATGCTCCTGAAAGCGTACAGCCAGAAGCGTACGATTGATGCGGGGGAGCCGTTCAACCGCCTGTGACATTTTTTCTGTATATGCATGAATGGCTGCATAAGAAGGATCATCCTGTGGGGTATGGTGAACCAGACTGGAAAAGCATTCTAACAGGTCTTTTTTGTCTTCATTGACAATGATATCGGCTAACTTTAAATCCATTTCGGAGATCTCGGTACAGCAGCTGACAAGACGGCGGATATCGAAATAGGCTTTCAGGGTGAAACCATTTAACACATCCGGGTTAGATACCATGGTGTCTGCAACCTGATGTCCGAACAAATCCTGCAATCCTACATAATAGGAATATTCCCAGGGTTCAATGGGTCTGGTAAAGGTCAGCTCCGGTAATTCCGTCAGGGCATCCAGTCTTTGGGGTGCGAAGGAGTGACTGTTGCAGAAATCCAGATAATAGGCATAGGTATCCTTTATAAAACGCAGGCTGCGCTTGTTTTGTGCCAGCATTTTACGGTATTCTTCAAAGACATACATAATCTGGCGAAACAGGGAAATGGAGAACAGATTGGTCATGTCCCGATTATCCCGGGTGATGGGAACGATGCCCTTCTTGTGGGAATAGGGAATCGGAAGCAGTACACAGTCTTCCTGGGTTACACAATTGCAGAAATGCGTTTCACCACAGGATTCCAGTAATCCTATAACATCGCCCTTGCCCAGCGTATAGCTAATGCAGGAACATTGAATTTCTACGGTTCCTGATACGACCAGATAAAGCTTATTGACAGCCTGTCCGATTGCATACAGAGTAGTGTGTTTGGAAACATTCATGGAAGCCATACCGTTTCTCCTTAAAAAAAGAATAAAATTATTATAGCTTAAAATACAAAAATATGGAAGAGAATGCGGTATTTTTTAGAGTTTAGAGTGCACTTTTTAAAGTTTTATGATAATATAAAATGCAGAGAGTAAGCAGCACATGAAGAAAAGAGGATCGATATGGAACCGAAGATTGGAGTGGATGAGCAAATCAAACAGATAAAGCCGGAAGTAGAGCAGTTGCTGCGCTATTTGCCATGGTTAAAAGAAAAATCCGGAATCAGCATGCACACGACATTTAAGGGAGAAGGAATTGCAGAACATTCCTTGGCGTTTCCTGTATATGACGGAACTTTGATGGCTTTCGTAAAAGAGGCATCCAGGCTTTCCATGATGAATCGCAATTATCCCTATATTTATTCCTGGAACAGGATTCGGACAGTGGATGATGAGAAACGGATCATTGCCAATGCGACCATAAGGGATCTGGATGTTCTGTGCGGTATTTTTTCGCATTACATTCTGGGAGGAATGACCAAAACTGCGTTGTGGTCAACCGGTATGGAGCAGGGAATCTATCTGGAACTGCTGCAAAAAATGAAAACATTATTGGATTTTTGGGATAAACCTCTTGCATAAGAGAGAACGAAGGTGAAAGAACCGGTGTGAGGTAAAGGGTGCACACCCGGAGATGAGGGGTACCATGGGAGAAAAGTCAGAGCAGAAGCGACAGTATATTCTGGATTGCGCGAGAAAGGTTTTTATAGAGAAGGGATTTCGCAGTGTCACCATGAAGGACATTGTGGAAGCCTGTGAAATCAGCCGTGGTGGTCTGTATTTGTATTTTTCAGGAACGGAAGAGATCTTCCTGGAGGTACTGAAAAGAGAAGCGGAGCAGGATGATGATGTATTCTCTGCAACGATTACCGGAGATGCTACAGCAGTCGACATTCTGCTTGTTTTTTTTAAAGAGCAGAAAAAGGAACTGCTTCGCAAAAATGACGATCTGGCAGTGGCAACCTATGAATATTATTTTGCCCATGGAAAGCAGCAGAACGAGAATCTCTGGCGCAGCCAGCATGAGGCGGCGGTATGGATTTTGCAAAAGCTGATTGAAAAGGGAATAGAGAACGGGGAGTTCTATGAGGTAGACAGTGCGGTGATGGCACGTACCATTATGCTGGTCATCGAAGGGATGAAAATCGTGGCGCACACGGGAGAAATCTCGGAAAGCATGATTGACAGGCAGTTTGGAAGCTTCGTCGAACAGCTTTGCATAGAAGAATAAAGAAAGACGCAAAGAGATGCTTCAAGGATGATTCGATATCCTTGGGCATTTTTGCGGTAAAACGGAAAAACAGGAAGGATAGGAACATGATAGAAACAGTGCTGGAAATGGAACTTCCGGTGGGAGAAAAATTAGTACTTAAGAAAAATCGACTGCAGCCCGTAGAAGGAGAACCGATTGGGCGTTTCAGCATACTTTCCGGCATTCATGGAGACGAACTGGAAGGACAGTATGTCTGCTATGAGATTGCCAGAAGAATCAAGGAACATCCGGAATATCTCCATGGAACGGTGGATATTTATCCGGCACTTAATCCGTTGGGTCTGGAAATGGCAGAGCGAACCATTCCGCAATATGGAATGGATATGAACCGTACATTCCCCGGAAGTGAGGATGGAGACGGGATGGACAGGGTCGCCGCAGCCATGGTACAGGAACTGGTGGGGTCTGATATGTGTATTGATGTCCATGCCAGTGATAAGCTGGTGCGGGAAATTCCCCAGGTGCGCCTCAGTGAAGAGTTTGCCCAACAGCTGCTTCCCTATGCCCGACTGATGAATGTGGACATGATCTGGATGAACGCCACAGCTACGGTACACGAATCCACCCTGGCACATGCCATGAATATGCTGCAGATTCCCACACTGGTGGTGGAAATGGGGCTGGGCATGCGGATTAATCCCCTTTATGGGAACCAGGTGGTGGACGGTATTTTTAATCTGATGCATTACATGGGAATCTGGGAAAAAGAAATCGATGCCACACAGATGCCGGTGGTTTCCACCGACGGCTCTGTGGAGTTTTTACGGGCAGAAGAAACAGGAGTCTTTATCCCTTATATTGCCCATAATCATTATGTAAACCAGGGAGAAAAAATCGGAGAGATTGTGGACGCCCTGGCAGGAGAACGGTTGCAGGAAATCGTGGCAGACAAACCGGGACTGGTGTTTACCCTGCGGGAGTACCCGATCGTATACAAAGGTGCGTTGCTGGCCCGTATTTTGACAGATATCGGAGGTGAGGAGCGTGCATAAACTGGAATTATATCGACTGGAATCCCCCTTTCGGGAGGATATGGTGATACGGGGCTATCAGTTTGGCAAAGGAGAAAAAGCCGCCTGTATCGTAGGCCCCATGCGAGGCAATGAAATTCAGCAGCTTTATATCTGCTCCCAATTGATCCGGCGTCTGAAGGAACTGGAGGCAAACGGCTGTATCAGTGCAGGAAAACAGATTTTGGTAGTACCCTCCGGAAATGTTTATTCCATGAATGTGGGCAGAAGGTTCTGGGGGATGGAAGGGACAGACATTAACCGGATGTTTCCGGGCAATGCCCATTTGGATACGGCAGAGCGGATTGCAGATGGAATTCTGGAGCAGATCAAGGACTACAGCTTTGGCATCCAGCTGGCTTCTTTTTATATGACAGGAGAGTTCGTGCCTCATGTACGCATGATGGAGACCGGATACCAGAATGCTTCTCTTGCCAATTTGTTTGGACTTCCCTATGTGGTGGTGCGTAAACCCCGCCCTATTGATACCAAGACCCTGAATTACAACTGGCAGGACGAGATGACCGCTGCGTTTTCCATTTATACGAATAAAAACCAGGAAATTGATGAAAAAAGTGCCCGCCAGGCCGTAGCTGCGATTCTGCGTTTCCTGACCCGTATGGGGATTATCCGGTATGAAAGCCACAGTGGCTATATCAGTCATGTGATCAAGGAAGAGGATCTGATGAATGTGCATGCTTCCTGTGGCGGTATTTTGGTCAGAGAAGTGTCAAGTGGGGAAGAAGTGCGTTATGGCATGCAGATTGCCCATGTCATTGATCCCCTGGAGGGGGAAGTCAAGGAAATCATCAAGGCACCTACCGATGGGATCCTCTTTTTCTCGCACACGGAGCCTTTGGTGGGAGAAGGCGACATTATTTTCCGTATTATACACAGATTACATGAGTAATTTATTCATCTTCACGATTGCAAAAATACAGATTCCCTGTATAATGAAAACAGTATGTTTATCACACACTAATACAAATGGAGGAAATGATTTTATCTATGGACAACGTAAATCAAGTTTCCGTCGTCAAACGTATCTACGTCGAGAAGAAGGAGCCCTATGCGGTCAAAGCAAAGGAACTGCATGAGGAAATTGAAAGCTTCCTGGGCATTAGCACAGTGAAACGTGTGCGTATTTTTATCCGCTATGATGTGGAAAATCTCTCCGATGAGGTTTTCGAGAGAGCCTGTCACACTGTTTTTTCTGAGCCACCCGTAGATATTCTATATCAGGAAAACATTGAGATCCCTGCAGATGCAAAGGTTTTCAGCGTGGAGTACCTGCCCGGTCAGTTCGATCAGAGAGCGGATTCTGCCGTACAGTGCGTACGTTTCTTAAAAGAGGATGAGGAGCCTATCATCCGTACTGCTGTTACCTATATGATACAGGGAGATGTCAGCGATGAGCAGCTGGCAAGTATCAAAGCATATTGCATCAACCCGGTAGATTCCAGAGAAACCGGTATGGAGAAACCGAAGACTTTGGTGATGCATTATGATGATCCTGCTGATGTATCTTATTTTGAGGGATTTACCCAGATGTCCAGTGAACCGCTTCGCGAGCTGTATCAGAGTCTGAACCTTGCGATGACGTTCAAAGATTTTCTTCATATTCAGAATTATTTCCGTGACGAAGAGCACAGAGATCCGTCCATGACAGAGATTCGTGTGCTTGATACCTATTGGTCGGATCATTGCCGTCACACCACTTTTTCCACCGAATTAAAAAATGTAGAATTTGAAGATGGCTATTATCGTGATCCCATCGAGACCACCTATCGCAGCTATCTGGATACAAGAAGCGAGATTTTTGAGGGACGTGATGACAAGTTTGTCTGCCTCATGGATCTGGCTCTTATGGCGATGCGTAAGCTGAAAGCGGACGGCAAGCTGGAAGATATGGAGAAATCCGATGAGATCAATGCCTGCTCCATCGTTGTTCCTGTGGAAATGGATTATGAGGATGGAAGAGGACCTGTCACAGAGGAATGGCTTGTATTTTTCAAAAATGAAACCCACAATCATCCTACCGAGATTGAGCCCTTCGGTGGCGCGGCTACCTGTCTGGGTGGTGCCATCCGTGATCCTCTTTCCGGCCGTGGTTATGTTTATCAGGCAATGCGTGTTACCGGAGCAGCAGACCCTACCGTTCCTGTAGCAGATACCTTAAAGGGTAAGCTTCCCCAGAAGAAACTGGTGCGCGGTGCAGCCAGCGGATATTCTTCTTACGGTAATCAGATCGGTCTGGCAACCGGCTATGTGAAGGAAGTTTATCATCCCGATTATGTGGCAAAACGTATGGAGATTGGCGCCGTTATGGGTGCAGCTCCCAGACGGAATGTGATTCGTGAAAATTCCGACCCCGGCGATATTATCGTATTGTTAGGCGGCCGTACCGGACGTGACGGCTGTGGCGGTGCTACCGGTTCTTCCAAGAAGCATACCGAGAGTTCTCTCTCTACCTGTGGTGCCGAGGTGCAGAAAGGTAATGCGCCTACCGAACGTAAGATTCAGAGACTGTTCCGCCGTGCGGAGGTGAGCCATCTGATCAAGAAGTGTAATGACTTTGGTGCAGGCGGTGTGTCTGTTGCCATCGGAGAACTGGCAGATGGTCTGATCGTTGATCTGGATAAAGTACCGAAAAAATACGCAGGACTGGATGGTACGGAGCTTGCAATCTCCGAATCCCAGGAGCGTATGGCTGTTGTTATCGATCCCAAGGATCTGGACGAGTTCATGGGTTATATTGCGGAAGAGAATATTGAAGCAGTGGTTGTTGCTACAGTCACCAAAGAACCCAGACTGGTGCTGAAATGGAGAGGAAGGGATATCGTAAATATTGCGAGAGCCTTCCTGGATACCAATGGCGCACATCAGGAGACCGATGTGAAAGTAGAGATGCCTTCCCAGGCGGACAACTACTTCGAAAAGATTGCAACGCCTGCCGTTGCCCAGGCATTGGAAAAGAACGATGTCAAAGGCGCATGGCTAGCTCTGTTAAATGATTTAAATGTCTGCTCCCAGAAGGGACTGGTGGAAATGTTCGATTCTTCCATCGGCGCAGGCAGTGTATTGATGCCTTATGGTGGTAAATACCAGCTTACCGAAACCCAGGCAATGGTAGCGAAGCTTCCTGTATTAAAAGGAAAGACCGATACCGTAACCATGATGAGTTATGGCTTTGATCCCTACCTTTCCTCCTGGAGCCCCTACCATGGTGCGATTTATGCAGTTGTGGAATCCCTGTCCCGTATCGTGGCCAATGGCGGTGATTACAGTAAGGTACGT
>USSP01000083.1 GCA_900557385.1 uncultured Lachnospiraceae bacterium | reverse complement strand
TGAGCGTCTCCTATAGGAATCGAACCTACAATAGAGTCTTAGGAGGACCCCGTTATATCCATTTAACTATGAGAACAATATCGGGGTCATTCCGGGAAATTGATGTATCCCTGCAGCCAGACAGAACCTTTGAAGCGGCGTCCGACCTTCGGTTCCCCAAACAAATCTATTATATTGATACAAACATCAAATGTCAATTCATTACAGTTTAAGGTGAGCAGGTACATCTGCTCTCCGGTGAGTTCATTGGTGAGGGTACGGCAATCGGTGATCTCACCCATAACCGAATACTGGTCGCACTCCACACCATAGGGCATGAAATAGGTGTCCACCAGACTGAATACATCTTCATTCTGAATCCGCTTGGAGATAATGGTGTACATATCCATATCTTCCAGGGTGAGGGATTCGATGGCATCCTCATTGCCCCGGCGGGCAGCGTCAATCAGGGTTCGGCGGTTCTGGGAAACCTTCCGTACTCTGGCTTTGTCCTGCTCACTCTTATCTATGGGCAGCACGATGGTACCACTGACAGATAATGCCGACAGATTGACCGTGGTTCCGCGGATGGGGAGCCGGTTCTGAATCTGCGCCTTCACATAGGGAATTTTATTCTGTAGGTAAAAAATCAGGGAAACACCGACTTTACACTCATCGCAGATCCCTGCATAGGAATCCTCGGAGGCATGACGCTCCACTGAGATGTCTTCCTGGGAGCTGATCTGCTGTCCTCTGACATAAGGAAAATAGTAGTCGTAGGTAAAGTGATCGTCTTTATCAAACTCTCCGCAGACAGCAATTCCTATTCCGGGAGCAAAATCTTTGCAAAATTCCGCGCTCAATGTCTCATCTGTGTTGGAAGTGTAGGCACGTGTGGTCGCATTCATGATACAGTCTGTTACAAGCTTTTGTAATTCTCTCCGGTCAGACAGCTTGCTGAATCCAACCGCACGCAGAAATTTATGCAAAGATTTCACCTCCTTCTTTCATGTCTATTATCTATTTATTTTGCTTTGGTGGGAAGAATCTTCTCCTTGCCACCCATGTACGGACGAAGTGCCACAGGAATATTGATGCTTCCGTCCTCGTTTACATTATTCTCAAGGAACGCAATCAATCCTCTGGGCGTTGCCAGTACGGTATTGTTTAAGGTATGCACGAAGTAAGTGCCGTTCTCGCCCTTGGTACGGATACCCAGACGTCTTGCCTGTGCATCGCCCAGAGTGGAGCAGGAACCAACCTCGAAATATTTCTGCTGTCTGGGGCTCCATGCCTCTACATCGCAGGATTTTACTTTTAAGTCTGCCAGGTCACCGCTACAGCATTCCAGTGTACGAACCGGGATATCCAGGCTACGGAAGAACTCTACGGTGTAAGACCACATTTTGTTGTACCAGTCCATGGATTCCTCAGGTTTACATAACACAACCATTTCCTGTTTTTCAAACTGGTGAACACGATACACACCGCGTTCCTCAATACCGTGACTTCCTACCTCTTTACGGAAGCAGGGAGAGTAAGAGGTCATGGTAATAGGAAGGTTCTTTTCCTCTACGATCTCACCCTTGAATTTACCGATCATGGAATGCTCGGAAGTACCGATCAGGTACAAATCTTCGCCTTCAATCTTGTACATCATGGCTTCCATCTCTGCGAAGCTCATTACTCCGTTTACTACGCTGCTGCGAATCATAAAAGGAGGAATACAGTAAGTAAAGCCTTTGTCAATCATGAAATCTCTTGCATAGCTGATCATGGCAGAGTGGATTCTTGCGGCATCACCCATTAAATAGTAGAAACCGTTTCCGCTGGTGCGTCCTGCAGCTTCCTTGTCCAGACCGCTGATGCTGTCCAGGATGTCTGCATGATAGGGTACTTCAAAATCAGGAACAACAGGCTCACCGAATTTCTCAATTTCCACGTTCTGGCTGTCATCCTTACCGATGGGTACGGAGGGGTCAATGATATTAGGAATGACCATCATGATTTTGGTAATCTTCTCCTGAAGTTCAGACTCGAGAACCTCCAGTTCTGCCAGTCTTTTGGCTCCGGCTGCAACCTCAGCTTTCTTCGCCTCTGCCTCTTCCTTCTTGCCCTGTGCCATCAGGCCACCGATCTCTTTGGAAATCTTATTACGACTTGCACGCAGGTCATCACCTTCCTGTTTTGCCTTGCGGCTCTCAGCATCAAGTGCAATCACCTCATCCACTAAGGGAAGCTTTTCGTCCTGGAATTTCTTCTTGATGTTTTCTTTTACCACATCAGGATTCTCGCGTAAAAACTTGATATCGATCATTTCTAATACCTCTTTTTCTTATTTCTTTATTTTTCCACGGCCTTTTCAATAAATACATCGGTAAAGACCAATAAATCCTTGATTACTTCTTTGGTGATGGGATTTCCTTCTTTATCCATCACAATACGCAATACCGGACGATCCGGCTTCTGTTTATTCTGGCGGATAATCAGCGCTGTCTCACCTTCATTGGTAAGTACGAAGGTTCCGGCAGGATAAACGGCGGTGAATTCCAGAAATGCATCCAGGATTCGCCCGTCGTAACGGATACCCCGGTATTTCTTTAATTCTTCAATGGCCTCGTATACCTTACGCCGCTTGCATCCGATACCGCAGATCATCTCATCAAAGGCATCGCATACGTTCAGGATACGGCTTTCCAGTGTAAGCATACGTGCATGCAAAGGATACCCACTGCCATCCATCTGCTCGTGATGATAAAGAATCATATTCTTCACATCATCGGAAATCCATTTTTCATTTTTCAAAGCCGAATACGCATAGACCGGATGCTTCATGAATTCATTGCGTGCTTCTTCCGAAAGCGCTTCTATCGGCTGGTTATCATATTGAATGGTAAGATAACGCAGACCCAGATCATGCAACAGGCAGGCAACACCGATATCATGTACCATTTCCCGGCTCATCTTCAGCTTGAGCGCTGTAAGAACCGATAACGTACAGATGCTGATGGAATGCTCGTACAGGTCAGAACTTCTTTCCCGAATATCGTAAACCTGTTCAATGACCTCTTCCTCTTCCAGAATGCTGGTAATAAGGCTGTCTGCTGTTTCGGCAAGCTGCGCCAGCTCCTGATTGTGGCTGTAGGTATGATGTTCGAGAATGTCCCGTACTTTTTCCTTGAAATGGGTTTCCGTTTCTTCTCTGAGGATCTCCATCTTCTCGCTGTCCTGGTTTTCTATAAAGACCTCATCAATACCCAACTGCTGTATCTTTTTAATATATTCCGGTAACAACCGGGTTCCTTCTCCCAGCAATACCTGATAGCCGTCTGTCAGTACTGCCCTGGCAAGGACTTCTCCTCCCTTTAACTGGCTTACCCTACAAATCTTCATTTCTTACTTTCTTCCCTCTATACTGCTGTCTAAGCTTCCTCTCCTATGGCAATATCCAGTGCGACTTTTTCCTCATTTCCCAATGAGATTTCACTTTGTCCGCCCCGGATCTCCTTGGTGTAGGAGTAGCAGCCATCACTGCTATGAACAGAATTGATGATAAATCCGTCGTTTTTCTCATTTAACAAGGCAAGGCTGAAGCTGAGCTTGCCACCCATCTGCTGAAAAGCATCGTACTTCACGATACCGACCTTTTGAAACGTGGATTCCATATTTTTGAATAAAATACGTATGTCCTTCTTATCCTTTTCCACAGAGGATTTTAAAAATTGATTATCTTCATAGAGGGATGCAATGTCTTTCTCAAGACTTTTTCCATCTTTACCTCTCATAAATTTTGCATAACGTTTTTTCAGGTTGGAAAACTGTACCATCAAGATGATGAGCATCACCAGTAATGCCAGAATCAGAACTGCCATACCGATCAGCACATAACCCAAGTCCAGTCCCCCCAGACCTATTCTTTGGAAAATTCCACTTGTCACTATATTTCCTCTTCTTTCCGGTAAATCGGTTGTTTATTTCCGCCCGTTAAAAATGTCTACCAGGCGGTCAAGATCTTCATGGGAATAAAACTCTATTTCAATCTTGCCTGTGCCATCTCCCTTGGAGCTGATGGCAACCTTAGTTCCCAATGTATTCTTTAATTTCTCCTGAATGTTTTCATAGATCACATCCAGTCCCTTATCCGCTGCCTTTTTCTCTTTGGCAGGCTTGCCCAGATTGCGTACCATCTTTTCCACATCGCGCACACTGAGCTTTTCATCAAAAATCTTCTGTGCCAACTCATACTGCTGCTTGGGATCCTCCACAGAAAGAATTGCACGGGCATGTCCGGTGGAAATCATGTCGCTGATAACCATCTGCTGCACTTCATCACAAAGCTTCAGCAGACGCATGGAGTTAGTCACAGCGGTACGGCTCTTGGATACCCGTTCTGCCACCTCGTCCTGTTTTAAATTAAATTCTGTAAGGAGGCGTTTGTATGCCTGGGCTTCCTCGATGGGGTTTAAATCCTCACGCTGGATATTCTCGATCAGGGAGATCTCCACGATCTCCTGTTCGGTATAATTGCGGATAATGACCGGAACTTCCTTCAGACCGGCTAATTTGGAGGCTCTCCATCTACGCTCACCTGCGATGATTTCGTAGTAGGTTTTACGATCCTGTACCAGAATGGGCTGCAGCAGTCCAAACTGTTTAATGGAATCTGCCAGTTCCAGCAAGGCATCCTCATCAAAGTTTTTACGGGGCTGTTCCCGGTTCGGTTCAATCTTGGTAATTTTCACCATTACCGGTGCTTCGCCTTCCTTTAATGCTGTGATATCCTTCTCCGCCTTTTTCTTCGGAGCTGCCGGTGCCTGTCCCATAGGAATCAGAGAATCCAAGCCTTTTCCTAATCCTCTTGCCGCCATGTCATTACCTTCTCTTTCTACAGTTTCCTTCCAATAACTTCCTTCGCCAGTGCCATATAGCTTTCCGCACCCGCTGATTTCGGGTCATACAGATTAATAGGCTGTCCGTAGCTGGGTGCCTCTGCCAGTCGGATATTTCTGGGAATCATTGTCTTATATACATGCTGATTCAGATGACTTTTTACGTTCTCCACTACCTGTGTAGACAGGTTGGTACGGGAATCGTACATGGTGAAAACCACACCATCAATATCCAGATCCGGATTGAGACGTTCCTTGATGAGGTTGATGGTATGTATCAACTGACTCAATCCTTCCAATGCGTAGTATTCACACTGAATGGGAACCAGCACGGAATTCGCCGCTGTCATCGCATTAATCGTCAGAGTGTTCAAAGAAGGGGGACAATCAATCAGAATGAAATCATAGGAATCACGGATATAATCGATTTCATTTTTTAAAATAAAGTCTTTTCTGTCTACACCTATCAGTTCAATCTCAGCTGCTGCCAGATTTACATTGGAAGGAAGAATACTGACACCCTCCACTACATTTTTAATCATACAATCCTGAATGGAACATTCCCCCAGAATCAATTCATAAATAGTGTTTTCCAGTTCGTTTTTATCTACGCCGAAACCACTGGTGGTATTTCCCTGAGGATCTGTGTCGATGACCAGCACCTTTTTGCCCAGAGCTGCCAGTGATGCGGACAGGTTAATGGCTGTGGTAGTCTTGCCTACACCGCCTTTTTGGTTTGCTATTGCAATGATCCGTCCCATGTTATTTTTTCCCTTCTGATAATATGCACAAAGATTATAGCACTTTTTTGTCGGGTAATCTATATGAATTTCAGGTAATTCGCCCTTTTTACCTAAATTCTGTGGTACACAGGGCTCCAGACTCATGCTATAATAGGATTGTTGAACATATTTTTCACTGGAATTCTAATCCCAAATCCCATTTAAGAGAAAGGAACTACATAAATTATGAAATATGATGTAATTATCATCGGTGCAGGTCCCGGTGGCATTTTTTCTGCCTACGAACTGGTACAGCGCAGAGCAGACCTGAAAATTGCCGTATTGGAATCCGGTCACGCTTTGGAGAAGCGTCACTGTCCCATTGATGGAGATAAAATCAAAAGCTGTATCAATTGTAAAAGCTGTTCCATCATGAGCGGTTTCGGCGGCGCCGGTGCCTTCTCCGATGGAAAATACAATATCACCAACGCTTTCGGTGGTACGCTGTATGAATATATCGGCAAAAACCAAGCACTGGATCTGATGCGTTATGTGGACGACATCAATATGAAGTTTGGCGGAGAGGGCACGAAACTGTATTCCACCGCCGGTACTTCTTTTAAGAAGATCTGTATGCAGAATAAGTTAAATCTTCTGGATGCTTCCGTGCGTCATCTTGGTACGGATATCAATTTTATCGTACTGGAAAATCTTTATGCGGAATTGAAAGATAAGGTGGATTTCTATTTTGATACGCCGGTAAAAACCGTAGAGGTATTGGAGAACGGTTATCGCATCCACTGTGAGGATACTGCCTACGATTGTGAGAAGTGTATCATTTCCGTAGGTCGAAGCGGCAGTAAATGGATGGAACAGATTTGTAAGGATCTGGATATCAATACGAAGTCCAACCGTGTGGACATCGGTGTGCGCGTGGAGCTGCCCGCGGTCATTTTCTCTCATCTGACCGATGAGCTTTATGAGAGTAAAATCGTATACCGCACGGAGAAATTCGAGGATTCTGTGCGTACCTTCTGTATGAATCCCCATGGTATCGTGGTGAATGAAAATACAAATGGTATCGTAACGGTAAACGGACATAGTTACGAAGGGGCTGACAAGCAGACGGAGAATACCAATTTCGCCCTGTTGGTCTCCAAGCATTTCTCTGAGCCTTTCAAGGACAGTAACGGTTACGGCGAAAGCATTGCCCGCCTTTCCAATATGCTGGGTGGCGGTGTCATCGTACAGCGTTTCGGTGATCTGGTGCGTGGACGCCGAAGCAATACCAAACGTATTGAGGAGGGTATGGTAACTCCTACGCTTTCCGCAACTCCCGGCGATCTGAGTCTGGTTCTGCCTAAGCGTATCCTGGATGGCATCATCGAGATGATTTATGCCCTGGACAAAATCGCTCCCGGTACTGCCAATGACGATACGCTGTTATATGGTGTGGAAGTGAAATTTTATAATATGGAAGTAGATCTGGATGAGAATCTGGAACCCTGCCACAAAGGACTTTACATCATTGGAGACGGAAGTGGTGTGACCCACTCCCTGTCTCATGCTTCTGCCAGCGGCGTGTATGTCGCAAGGCAGATTACGAAGGAATAAATTATTTTTTGATTTGCCTCCATGCCAGGAAAATCATTGCCAGATAGATCACACTCTGGATTCCAAAGGATACCTGTACCGCCTGACTTGTCACAGCAAACGGTGCAGAGATTGCCGAGATAATGACAACCAGTATGGAGGTTGCAAGGGAAGCCACCATCTGTCGGAAGGAGGTCACGATTGCCGTGCTTTGCGGAATCTGACCTTTTTCCAAGGTACTGACACTATAAGCGGATAACGGCGTCAGAAGCAATGTGGTTCCAAACATGCGGATCAGGTATAAAAGGGTAACCAGCCCGAGGGAGCTGCTGTCTGAACAGAACAGAAAGCCACTGTTACCTAAAAACAGAATCAGCAGTCCTGTCAGGGTTACTTTTCTCGCTCCGTAACGGTCAAACAATTTACCTGCCACCGGGGAAAGCAGTATGGAAACCAACATTCCCGGAAGTACCACCAGACCGGATATGGTGGCTGTTTCACCACGAGCCGTCTGAACATACAACGGGACAATGGTGGCTCCTGACATGCTCGCCATATAGGTGACGCCAATCAAAACTGCTGCCATGCAGAATTCCCGATTGCCGAACAGGCGCAGTTCCATCATGGGATGTTCTTCCCGGAACT
>USSP01000082.1 GCA_900557385.1 uncultured Lachnospiraceae bacterium | reverse complement strand
GATGAAAAGCTACTTTGAACATACTTTGCCTGATAAAAGCAAAATAGCTCGAGGATGTGTATCCCGGAGCCACTTTGTCTACAGTCTTATAGAGGCACCCGTTTCCGGGTGCCTCAAGTCTTTAGTCTTCTGTAAAATATAGTTTTGCGTTATCTTTATAAATTCAGCAAATGTGTCGCAACGCTGAAGTAAACCAGCAGAGACAGTGCATCTACAATCGTTGTAATAAACGGGCTAGCCATAACTGCGGGGTCAAAGCCCAGTTTCTTGGCAATCATAGGCAGACTGCATCCCACAATCTGGGCAATCATTACAGCGCAGACCAGGGTGAGGCAGATAACAACTGCCACGGTAACCGCCACATGATCAAATACAAGCAGCTTTACGAAGTTTGCCACTGCAAGAGTAATGCCGCACATCACTGCAATGCGAATCTCCTTGCCTGCAACTCTAAACCAATCCCTAAACTCCACTTCATTCAGCGAAAGTCCGCGAATGATAATGGCACTTGCCTGACCACCGGCATTACCACCGGTATCCATCAGCATAGGGATATAAGCAGTCAACACTACACATACACTCAGTGCATCCTCAAAGGATGAAATAATTTTGCTGGTGAATGTCGATGAAATCATCAATAAAAGCAGCCAGGGAATTCTCTTCTTCCAGCCTTCCAGCACAGAGGTTTTTAAATAAGGACGATCCGATGGCATTACCGCTGCCATTTTCTCAATATCCTCTGTAGCCTCTTCCTGCATGATATCTACGATATCATCCACCGTGATGATACCAACCATGCGATTTTCATTATCTACAACCGGCATGGCAGTGAATCCATACTTCTGGAATTGTGCCGCTGCCTCCTCCTGGTCTGTATGCGTGTGAATGGATATTACATTCTCATGCATGATGTCCCCAATGATTTCATCCGGTTCACTTAGGAGCAGATACCGTAGTGCTACGGTTCCCACCAGTCTGCGCCCACTGTCCAGCACATAACAGATATTGACCGTCTCACGATCCAATGCAATCTTCCGAATTCTCTCAATGGCTCCTGCTACTGTCAGATTCTCTTTCAGATCCACATACTCCACTGTCATGATACTTCCGGCAGAATCCTCCGGATATCGTAACAGGTCATTGACATCACGTCTGGTCTCAGGGCTGACATTTGCTAACAGTTTCTTGACAATATTGGCAGGCATTTCATCCAACAGATCTGCCGCATCATCAGACATCAGGTTATCAATGATCACTCCTGCCTCTTTTTCAGAAAGCATGGTAATCAGGTACTGTTGTTCGTCCACCTCCAGATAGGCAAACACATCCGCAGCCGCATCTTTAGGCAAAATACGAAAAACCTTAAGCATCTCCTCGTTGTCCAGTTCCTCCAAAACCGCTGCGATATCCGCATCGTTCATCTCCTCCAGGCGCTGGCGCAGACGGGTATATTGCTTATTTTCTAACAGTTCAATAATTTCTTCCATAGCAATTTTCCTCCAGTATTCAGTTTCGTGGTCTTACTACTTCGCCCAGGGACAGGGTTATCTGTACTATGTGTACTTTTCTTCATAATAAAACCACCACCTTTCCAAAAGAAAATTTATGGAAACTTCCAATAGAAACTATACTAAAATTTCGGGGTTTTTGTCAACATAAAATGAGTCCCCCAGTGACTCGAAAGATGCTGTTCCGCAAGTGCTTTCCGTAAGTGCTTTTTCCAGGGATTCCCGCTCTTCTATAGGCAGACGCACCGTAATGGAAACCTTATCCGTATAGGCACTGTCCTGTTGGTCTATCCTCCGGTCGTTCAAAATATAAAGTACTTTTCCTACATTATTATAATCGGTATCGATACGGAGGGTTACACCTTGCCTCATAATTCCGATCCTGCATTGCTTTAAGCCTGCCTGTACAGCCTGGGTATAAGCACGTATCAGTCCGCCTGTTCCCAGTAAGGTTCCGCCGAAATATCTGGTAACTACCACTGCCACGTTCCGCACGCCACTTCCCAGCAGTACCTCCAGCATTGGACGTCCTGCAGTACCGGAAGGTTCTCCATCGTCATTGCATCTGGTCACCTGTGCTTCTTCTCCTAGAACAAAAGCCGAACAATTATGCCTGGCATCCCAGTATTTCTTTTTCATTTCCTCAATGAATGCCACGGCTTCCTCCTGATTTTCCACCGGGCGCAGGGTGGCAATAAAGCGGGATTTTTTTTCTTCAATCTCACTACTGCCACCTTGTATTAAAATTTTGTACATGGGATTTTCCCCCCACTTTGCTTCCTAAATAAAATTTTCTCTTCCGTACCATTATGTTACCATATACTGGTTTAAATGCGAACAAAAAAGTAAACAATTCTTAAGATGAAAGAAAAAACCTTTATTTAACAGGTATGTTTTGATATAATATATGAGTTAAAAATTCAAGGCTTACAGAAAGGCTTAGGTTTATATTAAATGAATTATAGCAAAAAAGGTGTCCAGAAAAAACAAAAGGCACTGAATTCCAAATCTGTGAAATGGGGCAAAAAGCTTGGCGTGACTTTACTGGAAGTCATTCTGATTCTCGTCATTGGTGCCGGTATTATCGGTATCAGTGCAGGAATCGGCGTTTTTAAAGGTATTCTCGCCACTGCGCCTGATATAAGCAACATCGATGTATCACCCTCCGGATTTTCCACTTTTGTTTACGATAATCAGGGAAATCAAACCGCGAAGCTTGTGGCAACGGATTCCAACCGAATCCCGGTAAGCATGGATAAAATCCCGGAAAATCTTGCCCACGCTTTCGTTGCCATTGAGGATGAACGATTTTATGACCACAATGGTATCGACATCAAAGGTATCATCCGTGCCGGTGCTGATGCCGTTATGAAGGGCAAACTGGGACAGGGTGCATCCACCATTACCCAGCAGCTGATCAAAAACAGTGTCTTTACCGGTTGGACCAGTGAAACCACCATGCAGAGTATCAAGCGTAAAATCCAGGAGCAGTACCTGGCAATTCAGCTTACCAAAGTGATGTCCAAGGACGATGTACTCTGCAACTACATGAACACCATCAACTTAGGACAGAATACTCTGGGAGTACAGGCTGCTTCCCTCCGCTATTTTAATAAGGATGTAAGCCAGTTGACCTTATCTGAGTGTGCCGTGATTGCAGGCATCACCCAAAACCCTTCCCGGTACAATCCTATTTCCCATCCTGAGAATAATCAGGAGCGACGTGCCAAAGTATTAAAGAATATGCTGGATCAGGAATACATCACCCAGGCAGAACACGATGAGGCAATGGCAGATGATGTGTATTCCCGGATTCAGGTAGTCAATGCCGAAACTGCGGATGACTCCATCAACTCCTACTTTGTAGATGCTCTTACCGATGTGCTGATGGATGACCTGTTGGCCGCCGGATACAATGAAACCCAGGCATATACCCTTCTCTACAGCGGCGGTTTACAAATTTACTCCACCCAGGATCCGGATATCCAGGCGATTGCTGATGAAGTCTGCTCCAATCCCGACAACTACCCGGAGAATGTGAAATGGCAGCTTTCCTACGAATTAACTATTAAAACTTCCGATGGTGATTATCAGAATTACAGCACGGAAATGTTCAAAGCTTTCATTCGCCAGGAAAATGCCCGGTTTAATCTGATTTATTCGGATCAGGAAACTGCTTATTCCGATATTGAACGTTACAAAGCTACTTTATTAAATGACGGCGATGAGGTTTACGGCGAGAATATCACCCTTACCCCCCAGCCCCAGATCTCCATGACCATTGAAGATCAGAGTACCGGTTATATCGTCGCTATGGTGGGCGGTCGTGGTGCGAAGGAAGGCAGCCGTACCTTAAACCGTGCAACAGACACCATGCGTCAGCCCGGATCTACCTTTAAGATTGTATCCACCTATGCACCTGCTCTGGACAGTGCCGGTCTGACACTGGCTACCGTGATGAACGATGCACCCTTTAACTATGCAGAAGGTCGTCCGGTTAAAAACTGGTATGGTGAGAAATACCGCGGACTCTGCTCTCTGCGTACCGGTATCAAGGATTCCCTGAATATCGTTACCGTAAAAACACTGACCCAGATTACTCCACAGCTTGGCTTTGATTATCTACTGAACTTTGGATTTACCACACTGGTGGATAGTGAAGTCATCGGCGGACAGGTATATTCCGATATTCAACAGTCTCTGGCTCTTGGCGGTATTACCAAAGGTGTTAAAAATATTGAATTAAATGCAGCCTATGCCACAATTGCAAATGGCGGAACCTATATCAAACCGAAGCTTTATACCAAAGTTCTGGATCACGATGGAAATGTTATTCTGGACAATACCGAACCGGAAACCCGTCAGGTATTAAAAGAAACCACAGCCTTCCTGCTGACCAGTGCCATGCAGGATGTTGTAACCTCCGGTACCGGTACTTCCGTCAATTTCGGCGGTATGGCTATTGCAGGTAAAACCGGAACGACTTCCGATTATAATGATGTATGGTTCTCCGGTTATACACCGTATTACACCTGCACGACCTGGACAGGCTACGATAATAACACCAAACTGTCCGGTTCCGGTGAAAAGAATCTGGCAAAAACCTTATGGCGTGCTACCATGTCCCGAATTCATGAGAACTTGGAGAATCAGTCCTTCCCTGTCCCCAGCGGTATCGTAACTGCTACCGTATGCTCGCAATCCGGTAAATTGCCCATTGCTGGACTTTGTGATGGTACTTTACGCACAGAATATTTTGCGGAAGGAACCGTACCCACAGAAAGCTGTGATGTCCATTACTCCGGTATGGTATGTCCTATTGACAATCTGCCTGCCAGCGATCTCTGCCCCTTCAAGACCCCCGGTGTGTTGGAGCTGACTCCTATAGAAGATCCTTCTCTGCAAAGTGGCACAGCCGCTGCACTTGGTACTGCTGCAGCCACAACGGATGAAGTCCTGGTGGACGAAAACGGCAACCCGATTCAGCAAATCACCACTTGTCATCATAATCTGGAATTTTTCTCCCGTCCGGATTATCTGACTACTTTACAAAGTGAGGTACTGCTCTACTTCCAGAATGGTGCAACCACCATTCCTGTTCCCAGTGCAGATGCCTCAGAAGAGGTAAAAAATGCGATTAACAGTGTCCTGGCAGCATTAAGCCAGGCAGCCACACAGCAGCAACAGCCTGCAGTCCCAGGGGCTCAGGCACAATAAATAAATGCAACCATAACAAAAGAATAGCAGGCGGGGATTTGGATAAAAACACCAATATCCGCCTGCTAAAAAGGAGAATTCTACTGTGGACTACAGCTGAAATTGATTTACAATATTATTTAACTCTCTTACATATTCAATCATATTGTTTGAAAGCGTATCTGTTTTTCCCACCATATCAAAGATCTCTGAGGATTGATTTTCAATATCTCCGATGCCGTCTACCGACTCATTAACAATCGTGGAAATACTGCTGATTTTTTTCTTTATTTCAATCATTTCCTCATTGAGTTTATTCACGGACTGACTGATTTCACCCATGATACCCTCAATATCCGCAGAACTGTCATAATAACTCATTCCTGCTTCCATGAAGCCCTGATAATCTGCCATTACCGTCTGATCCATGTAATCCATCGCTTTATTCAGACACTCTACCATTCCGTTAGAAGCATCCTCAATGATTTCTACTACATGTTTAATATCTCCGGTGGTCTGCTCGGTCTGGGTTGCAAGCTGTCTGATTTCCTCCGCTACGACAGCAAAACCTCTTCCTGCTTCTCCTGCTCTTGCCGCTTCAATCGATGCATTCAGGGATAAAAGATTGGTCTGGGAGGCAATCGCGGAAATCTGCTGCGCCAGTTTACTGATTTCATCAATCTTCTGCGCTTTCTCTACAGCAGCATCCTTTTCCTGACTGAGTTCTTCGTACATTACCTTTGTCTTTTCATTTGCAGCTTTCGAGGATTCCTGCATTTCTCCGGACTGAAGATGTACGGAGGTCGCTCGTTCCTTGCCTTTTTGGAGACGCTCGTTGACCTCTGTAAGATCGGAAGTAATTCCATTGATATTACTCTCAATCGTAGATACTGCCGGTAACACACTTTCCTTCATCTCGTTAGACAGTTGATCGGTAGTACCTAAATTTCTCTTGGAATTTTTCTCCAGAATGCCTACCATGTGTTCCAAAGCATCCGAGCCTTCCTGAATCTTTCCGGAAACCGATGAAATTCTTTTTACTACATTTTGAATATTATCTTTAAACTTTGTTACGGCTTTCGCCATATCACCGGTTTCATCCCGGTTATTCTCATATTTCTCCGTGACGATCTGTGATGAGAAGTTCAATTCGCCGCTTTCCTTCATCACATCTGTCATAACTCGGACAGGTTTTGCGATTGTTTTTGCAAAAAGCCAGGAAACAATCACCATAACCAGAATACAAAATACAGCTCCCAGAATGCCTATCACAACGATAGAATTCACCACGCCTAATGCTTCTGCCTTGTCGGCAATAATCAATAAGATGGGATTCGATCCACCGCATACATAATAGGCAACCAACATCGTTTTTCCATGAATCCGGGTTTCTGTTACCGCAGCCTCCGGAATATCCGATTGGGCGATTCTTCCCATCAATTCCGGCACAACCGTTTCCTCCGGGAACTGCTCTAAATAATTCGTGGAATTATAGCTGGAATCCGGATAATAACAGATTAAACCGGAACTATTCACAAAAACCGGATAGCAGCTTTCTACACTTTCAATCTGTACATTCTCAAAAAGAGCATCCAGTTCTTCCTGTAATAACATGGAATATCCGTTTCGCTCCAAGCGATATTCCACTAAGGAACCATATGCTTTAACTAAATTTCGCATATTGTCGCGAATGCTATCCTGATAAAGAGAGGTTACCTTTGGCAAAATAATCAATTCACTTACGATGACCGTAACCATTGAACTGATACATACCAAAAGCATAATCTTCCGCGCAATGGAAATTCTCATTTTACCAATATGTTCTTTTTTCATACAGGATACCTTCCTTACAGATTATTATTTTCCAGTCTTACGTGTGCGTACATCGAATGCTACAGCAATAATGAAAATAATACCTTTTACCACATACTGATAGGAAATATCCACACCCATCAGGTTCATGCCGTTGGTCAATGACACGATAACAAGTGCTCCGATGATGGTGTTAGTCACACGTCCGATACCACCGCTGACTGCTACTCCGCCGATATAGGAAGAGGCAATGGCATCCATTTCAAACGCATTACCTGCGGTGGGCGTTGCAGACTGTAAACGGGAAGTATAAAGGATACCAGCCAGTGCAGCCAGTACACTCATGGAACAGAATGCAAACAGGGTTACCTGACGTACATTAACGCCGGAAAGTTCTGCTGCCTGATCATTACCGCCAATACCATAGATATAACGTCCCAGTCTGGTTTTATTCAGCATATAATTATAAACAATAAGAATAACGCCGACGATAACAGCAGTCCAGGGAATTCCTTGATACTTGGCCAGCACATAAATAACCAGCATGATAATCGCAGAAATAAGAATCAGGCTGCCAACGAAAATAGGCATGGAAATTACTTCGAAATTATATTTCTGTTTATTTTTTCTGGCTTTGATCTGGGATAAAACAACCATAACAACTGCTATGATACCGATTAAGAGTGTCAAAACATGAATCTCATTTCCGAACAGAACCAGATGAACCGGTAAATCGGGAATAAATCCATTTGACAATGCATTAAAGCCCTTGTTGGGGATAATGATGGTACCGGTTTTCTGTAAAGATAAGTTCAACAATCCACGGAAAATA
>USSP01000081.1 GCA_900557385.1 uncultured Lachnospiraceae bacterium | reverse complement strand
CATTGCAGGTTTTGACAGAATTATTCTTTTTAAAGAAGGGAGGATTGTTGGACAAGGTACTTTTGAAGAACTACTACATACAGATTCTTATTTTATGGACTTGTATAATGCGAATGTGAAATAATTGTTTTTTAGGTCGAAACTTGTAAAAATACAAAGGGGCTGTTGCTATTGCACTTTTTTAATTGTTAGAGTAGCAGTCCCTTAGTGTACTTAAAGTTCAATAGAGTCTTCTGTGTCTACCCATATCTGCATAGTTCCATCCAGATATAGTTTTGCATATTCAAGATGTTCATCAATAGCAAGAGCATTTAATGCACACTGGGAGCATGGTGTAGTTTTAATACCATCTTCTGCCTTGTTGCAGTCAATACGGAGCATATATCCGGCACAGGTGTAAATGTCTATGCTATTCCGGTACATATTGTATTCTGCGTAAATGGTATTCATGTTGTGTCTCCTTAAAATCAAAAAATATTGAAGCATTTCAATCAGTTCACCATGTCAGTTTTGTGTTATATTGTTTTATATAATTTTCTTTCCCTTATTTTTTCCCTTATCAGAGTTCGTAAACTCGTATGGGAAGATATAACATAAGGGAAAGCCTAAGGGAAAGCTCACCTGCGATAAACTTAGTGTTTTCAAGGGCTTGTAAGGAATTTGATAACATAATATAACAATTATTAAATCCCTTAGAATATGTGAAATCTCAATTCCAGTTTGCCGCACTGGCAAAATACAAAAAATAGTATAAGATTCATCAACTGGCAGGTAGCTAAATCCTTAGTTGCCTGCCACTCTTTATGCCTATAAACGTGGCTTTCCATAGGGGTGTTCAAATGAACCCCCTTTTGAACACCCCGGAGAAAATATGGTTAAATTGTATCAACATCAGTGTCCAAACGAACTGGGCTGATCCTGCATGGATACAAAAGGAATATGGGGCAGTGGTTCACCCGGATGTAACCTTTGCCGGAAAAGAGAACGGAGAGATTGGGTGCCTGATTACCAATAAACCCGGAAGCGGTGTAGAAGGAAGCGGACGTAACCGTCCCAAGACCGGAGCTGCTACACCAGTAGCCGGATATGCGATGATGGCAGTCCTTTGTGGCGGAATTTTCGTTTTCTACATCCGAAAACGTAAAAAAGACCATAAAAAGGCGTAAAAATCCAGTAAATATGCGGAAAACCCCTTGCCTTTTCAACGAAAAAGTGCTAGGCTACAAGAGTAGTGGACTTGCGAGTCCACTATTTTTGTGCCTAAATGGACGAAACAACGACAATTGAATAGCGAAAGGAAAGTGTGTACATGTCTAAAAAAGAGACATACGAAGCAAAGACGGAAGAATTGCTTGTCCCTATCGTGGAACGCTACCAGGTGGAAGTGTACGATGTGGAATATGTAAAAGAAGCAGGAGAGTGGTATCTGCGGGTTTACATTGACAAGCCGGACGGAGTCAATATCAATGATTGTGAGAATGTGAGCCGTGCATTGTCAGATGTTCTGGATGAGGAAGACTATATTGAGGAAGCCTATATCCTTGAAGTGAGCAGTCCCGGACTTGGCAGACAGCTGAAAAAAGACAAACATTTGGAAAAGAGTATCGGCAAGGATGTAGTGGTAAAAACTTACAAAGCCATTGATAAATGTAAAGAATTTGAAGGAACCTTACGTTCCTTTGATGCAGATACAATTGTGATTGAGCAGGCAGGCGAGGAACGCAGCTTCTCCAGAGGAGATGTGGCAGCCATTCACCTGGCTCTGGATTTTTAAGGCAGGGGGATAAAGGAAAATGAACAAGGAATTAATGGAAGCACTCAACATCTTGGAAAAAGAAAAGGAAATCAGCAAAGAGACTCTGTTTGAAGCCATTGAGAACTCTCTGATTACCGCATGTAAGAACCATTTCGGTAAATCTGATAACATTAAAGTTGAAATTGACCGTGATACCTGTGATTTCCTTTGCTATGCAGAGAAAGAAGTAGTGCCCACTGCAGAGGATGTGGAGGACAGCTGCTTGCAGATTTCCCTGGAGGATGCACAGGCAATCTCCAAGAAAGCGAAAGTCGGCGATACCATTCATGTGGAGATCAAGTCCAAAGAGTTCGGACGTATCGCTACCCAGAATGCAAAGAATGTCATTTTACAGAAAATTCGTGAGGAAGAGCGCAGTGTGATCTATAACCAGTACTTTGAGAAAGAGAAGGATGTGGTTACCGGTATCGTACAGCGCTATGTTGGCAGAAACATCAGCATTAACCTGGGAAAAGCAGATGCCATGCTTAATGAAAATGAGATGGTAAAGGGTGAGGTATTCAAACCTACCGAGCGTATCAAGGTTTATATCCTGGAAGTAAGAAACACACCGAAGGGACCCAGAATTCTGGTGAGCCGTACCCATCCCGAATTGGTAAAACGTCTTTTTGAGTCTGAGGTAACAGAAATCAAAGATGGTACTGTAGAGATCAAGAGCATTGCCAGAGAAGCGGGAAGCCGTACCAAGATCGCAGTTTGGTCCAACAATCCCAATGTGGATGCAGTGGGTGCCTGCGTAGGTATGAATGGTGCCAGAGTCAACGCCATCGTGGAGGAACTGCGCGGTGAGAAGATCGATATCGTGAACTGGGATGAGAACCCCGGAAATCTGATTCAGAATGCACTGTCTCCTGCAAAGATCGTTGCTGTATTTGCAGATCCCGAAGAAAAGACAGCCAAAGTTGTTGTGCCTGACTATCAGTTATCTCTGGCCATCGGTAAAGAGGGACAGAATGCAAGACTGGCAGCAAGACTGACCGGATACAAGATTGACATCAAGAGTGAGACACAGGCGAAGGATGCACCCGGCTTCCGTTATGAGGACTACATCGATGATTATGATGAGTACGAGGAGGGCGAGTACGAAGAAGGCGCGTATGAGGAGCCGGCTGAGGACAGCGGCGAGTCTGTAGAAGAGCCTGCAACAGAAGAATAAGAGGGAAAAGATATGGCAAAACAGGTTGCTAAGAAAATTCCCTTACGGCAATGTGTCGGATGCGGTGAGATGAAGAGCAAAAAAGAAATGCTCAGGGTCTTAAAAACCGCAGAAGATGAGATTGTGCTGGATGCAACAGGAAAGAAAAACGGAAGAGGCGCATATATTTGTTTTTCAAAAGAATGTCTGAAGAAGGCACGGAAGAACAAAGGACTGGAGCGTTCTTTCAAGATGAGTATTCCTGAAGAAATATATGAGAGGCTGGAGAAGGAGTTTGACGAGATTGAAGCAGAATAAGGTATTGTCATTGTTGGGCCTGGCAGCCAGATCCAGAAATGTGGTGAGCGGAGAATTCGCTACGGAGAATTCGGTGAAAGAGGGCAAAGCCAAGCTGGTGGTGGTGGCGGAGGACGCTTCTGACAATACGAAGAAGCTGTTTACCAACAAATGCACCTATTATCATGTGCCGCTGGTATTTTATGGAGAAAAGGAAGCACTGGGACACGCAATGGGTAAAGAGGTCAGATCTTCACTTGCAATCACGGATTCCGGTTTTGCGAAAGCACTGATGGAACAGATGGAAACGGTATGGAGGTAGTTAACGCATGGCAAAAACAAAAGTATTTGAACTTGCAAAAGAATTTGAGATAAAGAGCAGTGATGTCCTGACCTTTTTACAGGAGAAAGGGATTGAAGCAAAGGCAGCGCAGTCTTCCGTTGAGGATGATGCAGCATCCCTTGTGAGATCCCATTTCGGTAAAAAGAGTGCACCGGTTGAAAAACCGGCAGAGCCTAAGGCGGAAAAGACGGAAAAACCGGAGGCACCTAAGGCAGCTCCGGTGAAAACGGAAGAGCCGAAGCAGGAGAAGAGCGGAGAAGAGGAATCTCCGAAGAAAAAGAAAAAAATTATTTTCGTTAGTAACCCGAACAATTCCAAGATTCAGGGTCAGAATTCCAGACCCCAGGGAAATAACGGACAGAGAAACGGAAATGGGAATGGAAATAACAACGGTGCAAACCGCAGACCCCAGGGCGGGCAGAATAACAATAATAACGGGCGTGGTGGCAACACCTTCCGTGTGAATTCTCCTACCGGCAGACCCCTGATCCGTTCCAGTGTGAAACCGTCACCGGTCACCAATGATTACGATGGCAGAGCTTCCCAGCCTCAGCGCAGACAGGAGAGACCTGCAAACGAGCAGAACAAACCGGTAAACAATACAGTACCGGCAGCCAATGAAGCAGTACAGAGCCGTCCTGCAGAGAAACCTGCACAGGCACAGCAGCAGAGTCAGGAGAGAAGACCTTCTTCCAACTTTACAGGAAGAACGGCACCTCAGGTAAGACCCGCAGGAGTAGGAAATGGACAGTATGGACAGAATAGAAACGGTCAGAACAGAACAGACAGACCGGGGAACCGGGATAGCAGACCGAACAATGGAAACGGTAACGGCGAGAGACGTTTTGACGGTCAGAATAGAACAGGCTTTGGCAATAGCCAGGGCAGCAGAGGTAATTATGGCGGTAATGGGCAGGGTAACCGCCCTGCTAACGGTGGCGTCGGCGGTCAGAGAGGCAATGCAGGACCGGGAAATAGACCCGGAAATAAGTTCCAGAAGCCGGCACCTGGTAAGGGCTTTGCAAGCGAGGCTCCGATGCAGAACGAGAAGCCGCGTGACGACAAGAAACGCCGGAACAACCAGGAGAGAGACAACCGCTCCAAGAAGGATCATATCTACGAGGATGACAACAGCAAAGTAAAGACCAATAAAGCCGGACGTTTTATCAAGCCGGAGAAGAAGGAGGAAGCACCGGAGGAACAGATCAAGGTGATCACGGTTCCCGAGACCCTCACCATCAAGGAACTGGCAGATAAGATGAAGATGCAGCCCTCTGTTATCATCAAGAAGTTGTTCTTACAGGGACAGGTTGTAACGGTAAACTCTGAGCTTTCCTTTGAGGAAGCAGAGAACATTGCCATTGACTACGATATCATCTGTGAGAAGGAAGTTAAGGTTGATGTCATTGAGGAACTGTTGAAGGAAGAAGATGAGGATGAGGCAGAAATGACCTCCAGACCTCCTGTAGTCTGTGTTATGGGTCATGTTGACCATGGTAAGACTTCCCTTCTGGATGCGATCCGTAAAACCAATGTTACGGACAAAGAGGCCGGTGGTATCACCCAGGCAATCGGTGCATATACCGTACAGGCGAAGGGACAGAGCATTACCTTCCTTGATACCCCTGGACATGAAGCATTTACCGCAATGCGTATGCGTGGTGCCAATGCAACAGATATTGCGGTGTTGGTTGTAGCGGCAGACGATGGTGTAATGCCTCAGACGGTTGAGGCGATTAACCATGCCAAGGCAGCAGGTGTTGAAATCATCGTAGCAGTGAATAAAATCGATAAGCCCGGTGCCAATGTAGAAAAAGTAAAACAGGAAATGACCGAGTATGAGTTGATTCCTGTAGATTGGGGCGGATCTACAGAGTTTGTTCCCGTATCCGCAAAATCCGGTGAAGGAATTGATACCCTGTTAGAGACCATTCTGCTGACTGCAGAAATCATGGAATTAAAGGCCAATCCCAATCGTCGTGCAAGAGGTCTCGTTATCGAGGCACAGCTTGATAAAGGCCGTGGCCCTGTGGCAACCGTTCTGGTGCAGAAGGGTACGCTCCATGTAGGAGACTTCGTATCCGCCGGTGCAAGCCATGGTAAAGTACGTGCCATGATCGATGATAAGGGCAGAAGAGTAAAAGAGGCAGGACCTTCTACTCCGGTAGAGATTTTAGGTCTGTCAGATGTACCGAATGCCGGTGAAGTATTCCTGGCACATGAGAATGATAAGACTGCGAAGAGCTATGCAGATACCTTCGTGGCACAGAATAAAGAGAAGATGCTGGCAGAGACCAAGTCCAAGATGTCTCTGGATGATCTGTTCAGCCAGATTCAGGAAGGAAACCTGAAGGAACTGAACCTCATCGTCAAAGCAGATGTACAGGGCAGTGTGGAAGCTGTCAAACAGAGTCTCATGAAACTGTCCAATGATGAAGTCGTTGTAAAATGCATTCATGGTGGTGTTGGTGCCATCAATGAGTCCGATGTGTCTCTGGCATCTGCATCCAATGCAATCATCATCGGTTTCAATGTGCGTCCTGATGCAACGGCAAAGACTACCGCAGAGAAAGAGGGCGTGGATGTCCGTCTGTACAAGGTCATCTATCAGGCAATCGAGGATATCGAACAGGCAATGAAGGGTATGTTAGATCCTGTTTACGAAGAAAAGGTTATCGGTCATGCAGAGGTTCGTCAGATCTTCAAAGCATCTGCTGTGGGAAATATCGCAGGTTCCTATGTGCTCGATGGTCGTTTCGAGCGTGGCTGTAAGATCCGAATTACCCGTGAAGGTGAGCAGATCTATGAAGGAGCGCTTGCCAGCCTGAAGCGTTTCAAGGACGATGTGAAGGAAGTAAAAGAAGGCTTCGAGTGTGGTCTTGTATTTGAAGACTTTGACAAGATGCAGGAACTGGATATCGTAGAAGCCTATATTATGGTGGAGGTACCTCGCTAGGAGGGACTTTCCTGGGAGTATTTTTCAATGAGAAAAAACAGTGTAAAAAATACCCGGATCAATGGTGAGGTACAAAAGGAACTCACCAATCTGATCCGGGGGGAAATCAAGGATCCGAGAATCAGCCCGTGGACTTCTGTAGTTTCTGTGGAAGTTTCTCCGGATTTAAAGACCTGTAAGGCATGGATCAGTGTTCTCGGCAATGAGGACGAGATCGAAAATACCTTAAAAGGCTTAAACAGTGCGGAAGGTTTTATCCGCCGGGAACTGGCGCGCAGAATCAATCTGCGGAATACGCCGGAAATTCGTTTTATTATGGATCAGTCCATTGCCTATGGTGTGGATATGTCCAAGAAGATTGATGATGTCATGAAAGCCCAGGGCGAACATGACGCGGAGTAATAGCGATGTTTAATTTAATAGAAGAAGTAAAGGATGCGGCCACCATTGGTATCGGTGGTCATATCCGGCCGGATGGCGACTGCGTCGGTTCCACTGTGGCGCTGTTGCTTTTTCTGCAAAAGAAGTTTCCGGAGAAACGGGTGGATCTCTTTCTGGAAAAATTCCCGGACGTGTTTCAGGACTTGAAGGGAACAGAGCAGATTCGTACAGAGTTTCAGACGGAAATAGAATCTTACGATGTGTTTTTCTGTGTGGATTGTGCTGCAGATAGGCTGGGGGATGCCCAGAAGTATTTCGAGCAGGCAAAAAAAACCATCAATGTGGATCATCACATCAGCAACACCGGCTGCGGAGATGTAAATTATGTGGTGCCAACCGCAAGCTCGGCCAGTGAACTGGTGTACGAATTGCTTACCGGGGAAGCACTTGATGTGGATATTGCAAGAGCAATTTATACCGGAATCATCCATGATACCGGTGTATTCCAGTATTCCTGCACCTCTCCCAGAACCATGGAGATTGGTGCAAAGTTAATCGGCTATGGCTTTGATTTTTCCAAATTGATTGCAGAAACCTTTTATGAAAAGACTTATCTGCAGACGCAGATTTTGGGAAGAGCATTGTTAGAGAGTATCCAGTTTATGGATGGACACTGTACGGTAAGCTGTGTAGATCAGCGCACCATGGAATTTTATGGAGTGACCTCCAGTGATCTGGATGGGATTGTAAACCAGCTTCTCAATATTAAGGGAGTGGACTGTGCTGTCTTCCTGTATCAGATCGGTGCTTTGCAATATAAGGTAAGCATGCGTTCCAATGAAAAAGTCAATGTGGCGAAAATCGCCCAGCTATTTGGCGGCGGTGGACATGTGCGGGCAGCAGGATGTACCATGACGGGTACGTTCCATGATTGTATTAACAATCTCTCTGTA
>USSP01000080.1 GCA_900557385.1 uncultured Lachnospiraceae bacterium | reverse complement strand
AGAAGAATTTTGCCGGTGCGCTGTTTCCGGTCTGTCTGTCCCATCCACAGCGCAAACAGATAATTCACGAAGACCAGTCCCACCGCCAGTGGCAGATATTTCATATTTCCAAAGGCATAAAAAGTAAGACTCTCTAAAAGCAGAACCTTATTTTTTACCTTGCCCGGAACCAGCCAGTACAAAAGGATTGCCGGCGGTAAAAAGAACACTATAAACAATACACTGTTAAACAGCATCTTCCCTATTCTCCAAAAGCCTGACTGATTGCTGCCGTCACATCACTGTAATCGGTGTCCAGCCCCGCAATAACAAGAACCACATAATCATCATAAATCAGCACTTTAGCTTCCTTTGCTTTTTCAATTTTGTCTGCGAATTCCACATACAGGTCGTTGGAGGTCAAGCTGTCCAGATAATCGGTAAGCGCCTGCTTTACCTCTCTGGTCTTTCCTTCTTTTGTTTTGGCCACAAAAATCAGAGCACAATCATTCTGGGAATTGGTGATGATTCCTTCATACTCTGCCAGATCTGCCGGATTTAATCCCATCTCATTCTCCACGGCAAAATCGTCAATCACTCTCTCGTCTGCCACAGGGTTGACTTCTTTCACCTGATTCACCACATCACCGATAACAATTTCCTTTACAGGTTCCTGGCTTCCACTCTCCTCTGCACCGCATCCTGCAGTAAATACCATTACTGCTGCCATCACTGCCGCCACTTTTTTCATCATTTTCATGTTCTTTTCCTCCTACTCTAATCTCCACAAATCAATTTTTATATCATGCCCGGAATATTGCACAAGCACATCCTCCCATGTTGCGATCGTTTCTTTATCTCCATACCATATGGTATGGATCCCATCCTCCACCGGATAGTTAAAATGAACAGCTCCATTTTCCTCTCTGGTGTAGTCCGAGCCACTTTCCACCAGCAGCTTTCCTGCATTGGCAGCGGTAAGAGAACGTACCGTTTTTTCCTGGGCATCCCATTCAAAGCCACCATTGGCAAGGGCAAACGCCACATTCATCCCATCAAAGCGTTCTACCACCTGTTGTAAGAACGCTGCATCCGCTTTTGGTCCCGGAGCGCTGTGGGTTCCATATAAATTGTAGCACATGACCACATACTGCGGGGCTGTGGGAAAGGAATAGTCTCTTACCGGCGCATAAGCTCCCAGCACCACCCGAAGAAGCAGTCCTTCTTCCTGTATCCTTCGGCTAAGTCTATCCACAAATTCCAGATACTCTTGCCACAGATTTTCCTGCTTGTCAATATTTTCGTAGTCCAGTTCCACACCATCCAGACCCCAGGCTTTCGTCTGGACAATCATCTCTTCAATGACCCGGTTTCCAAGCTGTTCCTCTTTTAATACCCGTGCCAGAAATTCTGGAGATTTCTGAATTGCAGTTCCATCCTCCTGTATCACATCGTTGATAAAGGACAGATACCGTGTGGTCCGTTCTCCCTGCTCCGGAAATGCTTCATAAAGCTGTTCCAGCTGCTCCGGAATGTACAAATCTCCGTTTTCATCATAGATACATCCAAAAAGAATCAGTTCATCATATTCCGAAAGACTTTCCGCAGCTTTCTGAACCGCCCCCGCATCCCAGTAAACACACCAGGCTCCCCGGCTGATAACCTTTGCTTTTGCCGTTTCCTGTATCTGTTTCGTTTCTTCTGTTGTTTCTGTCTGTTCTGTTTCCTGCTCCGGTATCTGGAAATCTGTTTTCCCACAGCCTCCCAACAGTATCAGCAGCAACAGTAACAGAAATCCTGTTTTTCTTTTCTTCCTCATTGCTATTTCTATAAGTTTCGAATAAACCAATTAATAATCGCTGTCCAACGCTCAGCACACCAGGCTCCCACCTTCTCCAGACCATGGAGACGGTTATCATACAGAGTATCTGTTTTCGTCTGGGATAAATCCGTAATCACCAGATTTTCAAAACGTGCCTCATACACATCGTCCGTCAGATTGCGCTGTCGGTATTCCTCTTCCTCCAGATTTTTTGCTTCCAGCAATATTCTGCCGGGTTCCGTCACATCCACATGCAGATCTTCCACCGCCACCAGGTCATTGACTTTGATAGTCAATCCATTGTCCTGCAGCCGGATCGTCACATCCCAGTTGGCGGCTTTATTGGCTTCAATTACCGGAATATAGGGTTCTGCCCCTTCCTCTACTGTGGCTGCCTTCTGCTTTCTGATATCATTCCTCGCCATATCATACGCCAGGCTTTCCTCCAATGTTCTGGCGCTATCGCCACGTATTTCATATTCCTTTGCCAAAGCATCCCGTTTGTCTTCCTCCACAGACAGATATGTCACCTGCTGCAGCTCGTCGAGATTGACTTTTGCCAGTTCCTTGCCGGATTGGGAAACCAGCAATTCCTTCTGTTTAAAAGTAATGCCAATGTTATCCTGGGAATCCGGTTGACTCCGTAAGTAAATGGTCTGCTCTCCGCAATAATTTCCAGTCAGCGTAGTGGATATCTCCACATCCCGGTAGAAATCACGGTCTCTTAGCGATAACAGTCCTGTCCCTTTCGGTAGAGAAGTCAGAAAAATTCTTTCCTTCTGGAATTCTGCTGCTCCCAATTCCGTATTCCACTTAGCACTGCGTTTTTTATCTCCGGTCACAAACTGGATTGTGTCTTTATCTTCCTCATCCAAATCATCCCAGATCCGCATGAGTAGATGATTGGTGGACCAATATGCCTGGGACTGGAGACGGGTCAGATCATAAATATCCGAATCCAAAGTATTTAATGCATATCCCTCTCGATTGATATTCATGGCAAACAGCCTGGTCATATTTTCCTCGTTGACTGCGCTGACACGTTTGTTATTCCCAAACATATCCGTATTGGAATGCATGAGAATGTACAATTGGGGCACATATCCCAATGCATCGGTGTAAGCCTTTTCCATCAGTTCATAATCATAACTGATTCGCTTATTCATGCCGTTATAACTTTCCACCGGCATATAATTTTCATCCCGGATATAATCCATAAGATAATGGTTATACTCTCTTCCAAGATACTGTTTTACCCCATTATATTCCAGGGAATCCATCTCTCCCAGGAATCGACTGTATCGGTCAGAGACATTGATGTAAGACAAACGATAGCCGTTAGTTCCGTTCTCCCAGTAGCTATTGTCTTCCAGACTCATCAGGTCACTCCCCTTTAACATTTTGGAATCCTTGCTGTTTAAATTACTGCCATAGCTGCACATAGATGCCTTGTAATTCAGTTTCTCCAGAATGGATTGGGAGTAAATCGCCGTGTCAGTACGTCCATCCTCAAAGACTAAGAATAGTGCCTTATCCGGCAGGGCTTTCCCCTTCTCATAGTAATCGATCACATCCTGTTGTGTGATCGTCACATATCCCAAATCATGAAGGGCTGTCAACTGCTCCTTTAAATCAGCGGTAGACACCAACGTGTCCGTTCCCGACCTATCGATGCCAAAATAGGAAATGCATAGAAATCCTTTATCCTCTCCCGACACGATGGAAGTATCAGATGCATCGTAAGGCTTGTAATGATTCATTACCAGAAAAGCTTTCAAAATGATGCCAAGCACCACCAACACTACCGCAGCCTCACAGATGGAGCGAATCAGTTTATGAACATCCGCTTTCGTTTCAATGAACGGCTTCTTGTTTGATTGTTTCCCCTGTTTCATTTTCCTGCTCCCCTTTTTTTCCTTCTCGTTTTTGTTTGCGCTTTTCCTTTCTTTCCTTCGCCTCCACATCATTGGTGGTCATACGCGTTCCCCAGGTAGATTTCCAGAATGTCACAATGGCAATAGGCATCTGCCACAGCAGCACTGCCTCATAGTACATACAAAACAGAAACCCAAAAATCCAGGTGGTGCTTTTCCGAAGTAACATCTGTGCGGCACTCATCATCATCGCCATCATAATCATTCCCACCATAAACGTAGTCGGAAATGCATAGGTGGTAATGGGTACATAAACCAGATTATAAAGAACCACAACCGGCGCTAAAATCGGTACAAACAGTCCCACATAGAAAAAAACTGCCGCAAAGGGTTGTTTTTTCCATATAAAGGTGCCTGCTGTGAAGGATTCCCGAAGCCAGGAGCGTTTCCAACGCATTTGCTGTTTCAAAAACACTTTGTTGTCATTGGGCACAATGGTGGAACATACTGCTGTATCCTGATAATAGGTTCGATGATTGCGTAACATGAGGTTGGTGAGCGACCTGTCATCTCCGAAAGTTGCCTTCTGTCCCAGAAATCTCTGGTTCAGCCAACTGTTCAGATTTTCCATAACCAATTCCTTTTTGTAACAGGACAAGGGACCTGACAGGCAGGTCACACAGTCAAAATAACTCTCTGCGGCTTTCATAATGCGAAAAGCGATATAATAACGCACCGATTGCAGTTTGGTCAGGGAGTTGGTATAAGTATTGGCAACATCCGTTCTTCCTGTCACCCCTCCCATTTTCGGATCTTTGAAGGGCTGCACCAGATTTCGGACTGCGAAGGGGTCTAAGAAGCTGTCAGAATCTACAAAGACCACATATTCATGCTTTGCTGCTTTCAATCCTGCCGCCAATGCTTCACGTTTTCCCGCATTTCTCGGTTGCACAATATAAGAAATACGCTCTCCGGTATGGTATCGTTCGTCCTCGGAATTTTTCAGGCGTTCTACAATCTCTTTTATTTTCTCTACCGATCTATCCGTGGAACGGTCATCCACCACAATTACCTCAAGCTTTTCCGGAGGATAATTCTGATTGATACAGCTCTGAATGGTCTTCTGAATCCAGGTTTCTTCGTTAAAGCACGGAATAATCACCGAAACCCCCGGTGTGAAATCTGGGTCTACCTTTTTCGGACGGTAAAGGGCACCGAACAGGTAACGACTCATCAAAAAGAATGCCGTAATAATGCTGTATAAATATAACCACTTATTAAATTTAAAATAAATAATACTCTCGGAACGCATCAGCAAAATAAACGCACTGATGAAAAACAGCATCAGTGCTGCCATACTCAGCATGTAGATATCCTTCCGGTGTCTCGCATAGTCGGAAAGATCGGTGGCAAATTCCACACCAATCAACCATGTTCCATCAGGAAGTTCTTTTTTCCGTACCGGCTTGGCATAGATGTCCACATTCATTTCCATTCCTTCCGGCAGACTTCCCGGTTCTACATGAAATTTCAAGCGTACCTTCTGTGCACTGTGAATGCTCTCCATATCTTCCGCAGAAACAATCAGACCGGCTCCACTCAAGGAAATGTCTTTTGTAGTTCCTGTCAGTTTCTTTTTCCCCCAGGTGCCATAGGCAAGAATGGTCACCTGATAAACATTCAAATAACGGATTCCTTTTTTCCGCTTTTTGCTGATTTGCTCGAAGCTTAACTCTGCCTCCGAGAATTTTCCTCTCCTGTCTGTTAATTTTCTCTCTCCGGTCAGTGCCGGAACATCCGGCATCAGCCGTCTGTCGCTTTGCTCTTGAAGCAGTACATCCTGCTTTTTCTCTTTCTTTTCCTTATTTACCCTATTTATAAATCCCATTTCCCTATTTAATCCTCTACAATGTGGCACAATAAATAATTGATCCATTCCCTGCAGCCTTCTTCATTCATGTGAATGCCATCTTCCTGGGCAATCGTATTGGGCAGGCATTTGTCATCATTTGCCAACGCCTGATACAAATCAATATAAGAACAGCCTTGTTCCTGTGCCAGCTTCGCTATTTCTACATTGATTTTCCTGATTCGTCCATTCGTCAGTGTAATTCGATTCACGGATACCTCATTCGTAACCGGAGGAATTCCTTCTATATAAATAAGTGCATCGGGAAACTGTTCTTTCAACATTGTAATCAGTTTCTCATAATATAAAAGAAAGGACGAATTGCTGCCGCTTGCCAAGGCATTGGTGCCAAGAAGTATGTAAATCTTATTAGGGGTTTGTTTACAGATCTCATCCCAGATGGCGACCTCCTCATCCTCCGAGATTTGCACCTTCGTGTTGTTGACAAACTGCATAGGCGTAATGGATTTGTAAGCACAAAAGGCTATATCATCCTTCACCACCGGATAGTAGGATAAAGCGAGAGTCAGTGAATCACCGATAAACAGCGCATCGTCAAAATAATCGTTGTCTGCTTTAGGGGATACCGGCACTTCATAATCTGCTGCATCTTCTCTGTCCTCAAACATTTTCGTGATTTGTATATCCGGTTCTGTATCAAGTCTTTGGATCGGTACAATTGCGGTTTCTGTGGTATCCAATGCTTCGAGCAGGAATTCCACAGTTTCGTCAATCCCTCGTTTTTTCGTAGATGTCTCTCCTGTGTCCACAGAAGGTTTTTTATCCTCTGCCGGGTCTTCATCCACCTCATAGGGTTCAAATTCTATCTCATCCAGAGTGCCCTCCATCTTTATACAGATAATGGAACCGCCCTCTATTTTTTCCACAAATCCCAGTGCCTCACTGAAATTTTTAAAGCTGGAATCATTAATAAATTTCGTAGCTGATAAGTACTCTTTCAATCCTGCACATGCAGCAAGATGGAGAATCCTGTCATCCACTACCGTAGCATTCCCCAGAACATACTGAGGCGTGTCTCCCGTAATTCTTTTGAATACTGACTGTGTCCTTGCCAGAGAGGTAAGAATGGTTTCATCTTCTGACTCTTCCCAATGAGTTTCACCATTCATGCCGTAATTTCCTAAAGTGTTGCCTCTGTTCATAATCTCCGCCACAGTATCCGGATCTTCTGCTGCTGCCATTCCATCGCACACAAAAGTTGCCTTTGCATTATAACTATCCAATAAATCCAACACCTTGGTCATTTCCGTGGGAGTCGTCATTCCACAGAAGACCAACGCCACTTTATGCTGCGATGCCTGATAACCAGTCACAATTTCGGCCTTTTCCTCATTTTCCTCATCCGCATAATTGGCAAAGGCTGTCTCCAACTCCTCTGCATCGTCATACACGATTCTATCTTGGGAATTCACCGATATATCAGGGTATTCCCGTCGGATTTTTGCTGTAAAGCAGGCGACTACCAGGATAAGGGCAGACACCAGCAAGCCGAGCAGCAGAATGATAACCCGTTTCCAATTCTTATTCTTTTTCATTTTCTTTCCCCTTTGTCTCCTCCTTCTTATTTATGTCCCTATACTTTTTATTATACGAAGAAACCCAGTGGAAAGAACATTATTCGGTCTTGCCTTTTCTTGCATGTTTTTGGCTTTTATTTTATTAAATCGTTTTTATTTTCTAGGACTTTCTTGCTAAATAAAAATAGCGATACCGGACATCCTCTTAGGGACTCCAATATCGCTATTGTTTACTTCTTTATTTATTCTTTGGAAAATTCCAGAATTTTCTTTGCATTGGCAATTCTTTCCTGAGTGGGAGGCTCTACCCCTTCCAGCTTGTAAGGAATTCCCAGTTCTTTCCACTTATATTCTCCTAAAGTGTGATAAGGAAGGACTTCTACCTTTTTCACAGTATTCAATGTATCAATAAAAGCTCTTGTCTGTTTCAGATATTCGTCCTTGTCCGTAATTCCCGGTACTAACACGTGGCGGATCCACATAGGAATGCCCTGCTCAGAAAGATATCTGGCACAGTCCAGGATATTTTTATTGGTATGACCGGTAAGCTTTTTATGTTCTTCATCATCAATGTGTTTGATATCCAGCATTACCAGATCCGTGTATTTCAATAACTCATTGAATTTTGAGAAAAAAGGCTCCTCTCTGGTAAAGGGCTGTGCCGAAGTATCCAGGTTGGTATTAATTCCTCTCTCATGTGCCTTTTTGAAAAGGTCAATGAGAAAATCAATCTGCAATAATGCTTCTCCGCCACTGACGGTAATTCCGCCCTTTTTC